>DAHUZE010000102.1 GCA_027306755.1 Acidimicrobiaceae bacterium
GGCGGGCCAGCCCGTCGCGCATGGCGGCAGCGCGCGCCCTGAAGGTGGCCACGTCAACGACGTAGGCGGGCGTGCCGAACCGTTCGGCGATCTCCGCCCGGGGCACGCCACCCACCGAGATCTCACCGTCCTCGCCGACGACGGCAGTGTCGGGGAGCAGCGCGGAAAGGGGGTTGCCGACGGCGGTCACGGCGCTGAGCTCGGAGGCGGCCCGCCGCCATCGCGTCCGAGCATCCGCTGCACGACCAGCATGCACTGCTCGAACACCTCATCAGGGATCGCCGTGCGCTGGTCCCACACGACGAAGCGCATCCCCACCAGCTGCCCCACGGCCACCAGCGCCCAGGCCAGCACCGTGGGGTCGCACCGCGCCACCTCGCCGGTGTCCATCGCCGCGCCCAGGGCCCGCACGTACCCCTCGATGATCGACTCGTAGTGGCGGTGCATCGCGTCCGGGGCGACGAACTCGGCCTCACGGATCACGCGATAGAGGGCCGGGTGCTCGGCGGTGAACCTGAAGAAGGCGCCGAACCCCCGCCGCTCGGCGTCGTACCGGTCGGACCCGGCGGCCGCAGCGACCGACATGGCCTCACGCAGCCGCAGGTTGAGGTCCGTGACGAGCTCTTCGAAGATCTGCTGCTTGGAGCGGAAGTAGATGTAGAAGGTGCCTTGGGCCACCCCGGCCCGCTCCACGATGCGGACGATCGAGGCGTCGTGGTAGGAGAGCTCGGCAAAGACGGCTTCCGCCGCGTCCAGGAGGCGCCGGCGCGTCTGGCGGCCCCGGCTGGCTCGCCGGCGCGGCGGGATCGGGTCGCCGGCCGGCTGGCTCGCCGGTTCGCCCGCCTCCCTCGTCCGCCCCGTGGCCATGGACGCCATGTTCCGGCTGCAGCCCCCCGGATCGTCACCTACGACAGGTGATTCGTGTGTCATTCAACCGGCACGGGTCCGGAATGTCAATCGTCCTCCCAGCGCTGGCGACCGCTGGAGGTGGGCGACACTCTTGACAACTATGTTGCAATCGTGTAGTCCGTCAAGTGAATCACCTGTCATCTTGCGCCGGGTAGTGGCACGTGGTCGGGGGGAGGACGATGACCGAGGAGCCGGTGCTCGAGCTCCGCTCCGTGCGCGTCGTGTACGGCGGGGTGCTCGCTGTCGACGACATCTCCCTGGCCGTCGAGCCCGGTCACGCGGTCTGCCTCCTCGGCCCCAACGGCGCCGGCAAGACGACGATCCTGCGGGCGGTGTCCGGGCTGCTCGGGTTCCACGGCGGCCGCGTGGTTGCCGGCAACGTCCGGTACCGAGGACGGGACGTGACCGGGGCCGCGGCCGACCGGCTGGTGCGGCTGGGTATCTGCCAGGTGCTCGAGCGCCGCCACGTGTTCGCCGACCTGACGGTGGCCGACAATCTACGCGCCGGTGCGTTCGCTCGGCGGGACCGCCGGGCCGTCGCCGGCTCCCAGGACATGGTGCTCGACCTGTTCCCGGTCCTGCGTGAGCGGCTACGGCAGCAGGCAGGTCTCCTGTCCGGGGGCGAGCAGCAGATGGTGGCCATCGGCCGCGCCCTCATGGGCGGCCCCGAGCTCCTGTTGCTGGACGAGCCGTCCTTGGGGCTGGCCCCCCTCGTGGTGGCCGACATCGCCGAGGCGCTCCGAGAGGTGCGGACCCGCACCGGGCTGTCGGTCCTCCTGGTCGAGCAGTCCAGCGCCATGGCCGGGGCCGTCACCGAGCGCAGCTACCTCCTCGAGTCAGGCCGGATCCGGGCCGGCGGCCAGACGGCGGACCTGCTGGCCGACGATCAGGTGCGCTCGGTGTACCTGGGAGCGTCGGCATGAACTCAGCGCCCCGCGGGCCGAGACCGGCACCGCCCGCGCAGGCAGGCTGGTGACGGCGGGTGGAGGACGCTCGGCGCAGAGGACCGGTGGCTGACGGCGCCTCGCACGGCCGGCATGTGGCGCGCCAGCCGGCAGGGGAACCGCCACCGTTCGTGCCTGGCACCGGAGGGGGGGTGGGACTGGAACCGGGGGCGGGACTGGAACAGGGGGCGGGACTGGAACAGGGGGCGCGGGTTGGGGAGGGGCCGGCGCTGGACGTGGACGGCGTCGGGCTGCAGTTCGGGGCGCTGTGGGCCTTGTCGGAGGTGAGCTTCTCGGTCGGGCTCCGCGAGCTGTTCGCCGTGATCGGCCCCAACGGCGCCGGCAAGACCTCGCTCTTCAACCTGCTGTCACGGGTGTACGAGCCGACGACGGGCCGGATCCGGTGCTTCGGGCGGGACATGGCCGGGCTGCGTCCCCACCACCTCGCCGGGGTGGGGGTGGGCCGGACCTTCCAGAACCTGGGGCTCTTCCCGCACAGCCCGGTCGTGGACAACGTCCTCGTCGGACGGGCCCACCTCATGAAGTCGGGAACGGTCCGGGCCGGGCTGCGCCTGCCCTCCGCCCGGCGCGAGGAGCGGCACCACCGCGATGCGGCGATGGAGGCCCTGGCCGCCGTGGGATTGGCGTCGGTCGCCCACCGGCCGGTGGGTGCGCTCCCCTACGGCATCCAGAAGCGCGTCGAGCTGGCCCGGGCGCTGGCCATGGAACCGAGGCTCCTGTTGCTGGACGAGCCGGTGGCGGGGATGAGCCGGAGCGAGCGGAGCGAGATCGTGGACCTCGTCCGCTCCATCCACGCCACCAGGCCGCTGGCCATCGTGCTGGTGGAGCACGACATGGGGGTCGTCATGGGCCTGGCGCAGCGCGTGCTCGTCCTGGACTTCGGCCGCCCCATCGCTCTCGGCTCGCCCGCCGTCGTGCAGGCAGATCCCGAGGTGGTCCGGGCCTACCTCGGCCAGCCGCTGGCCGCCGAACTGGCGGGCCGCGCGGCCGGCCGGACTCCCGCGGGGGGGCTGGCAGCCGGGAGCCCGCGCGGCCCGGTTCCCGCCGGACCAGCAGGGGAGCCCTCGGGGGGAGGGGCGGATTGAGCACCTTCGTACCGCTCCTCTTCGCCGGCGTGGCCCTGGGCGCCATCTACGCCTTGATCGCCCTCGGGTTCACCGTGGTCTACCGGGCCAGCCGGGTCATCAACTTCGCCCAGGGTGGACTTCTGGCCCTGGGCGCGTTCGTCACCTCGTGGATGGTGCTCGACGAGCACCTGCCGTTCTGGGCCGCGTTCGTGTGCGGGACGCTCCTCACGGGCCTGCTCGGACTGGCGTTCCAGCTGTGGGTGGTCCGCTTCGCCATCGGACGGCCCGAATTCACCATCGTGATGCTCACCCTGGGGCTGGCATCGGTGATCGGCGGGGTCCTGCCGACCCTGTTCGGCAACAACCCGCGCAGCAACGGGGACGTCTGGGGGGCCAGCTCCGTCCACGTGGGCTCCTACCAGTTCTTCTGGGTTCAGATCTGGACGATCATCGCCGCGATCGTGGTGCTGCTGGTCTACGGCGCCTTCACCCGGTTCACCAAGTACGGGCTGGCCATGCGGGGCACCGCGCTGGATCCCGAGGCGGCCACGGCCGTCGGCATCCCCCTGCGGCGGGTGTACGCCACCACCTGGTTCATCGCCGCCGTCGTCGCCTGCATCGGCGGCGTGTTCCTGGGCGGCTACCCGAGCACCGTCAACCCGACAATGGGCAACATCGCCCTGCTGGCCTTCCCCGCCATCATCCTCGGGGGTCTGGACTCGCCCACCGGCGCCATCGTGGGGGGCTTCTCCATCGGGGTCGTCCAGGAGATGGTCCAGGGGTACCAGCCCCAGCACGCCGCGTGGCTGGGGAACGACTTCTACCTCATCGCCCCCTACCTGGTGATGATCCTGGTGCTGCTGGTGCGCCCCTACGGGCTCTTCGGCTCCCGCCCGGCGGAGCGGCTGTGAGCACGGGCCCGAGCATGGCCTCCCCCGCTGGCGCCACGACCGGCACCCCGCCTGACGCCCCGGCCGGCACCCCGTCTGGCGCGACTACCGGCGCCACACCCGGCGCCACGCCTGGCGCCCCGGGCCCTCCCGGCCGCATGCCGTGGGGAGCGCGCGCCGTGCTGGGCGTGGCGATCGCCGCGGTGGCTCTCGGCGTCCCGTTCTGGGTGGACGGGTACTGGCGCACCACGTTCGCCTTCGTGGTGATCGCGGCCATCGGGGCGCTCGGGCTCGACGTGCTCACCGGCTGGACGGGTCAGATCTCCCTGGGGCATGCCTTCTTCCTTGCCGTCGGGGCCTACGTGGGTGGGTACCTGGGAGCCCACCAGGGCCTCTCGGCGGCGCTGTGGATCCCCGCCGCCGGGGCCGCCGCGGGAGTGCTCGGCGCGGTCGCCGGCCCCGCAGCTCTGCGACTGCGGGGGCTGTACCTGGCCATCGTCACCATCGGGCTGGTCTACATCGGCTACTACGTCCTGCAGACGTGGACAGGCTTCTCCGGCGGCCCCGGGGGCGAGTCCCTGCCGCCGGTGACCTTCGGGTCCTGGAACTTCGCCCGCGGGGTGACGGTCGCCGGGCACGTCTTCACACGGGACCAGTGCTACTACTACCTAGCCCTCCTCCTCCTCGTGCTTGCCATGCTCTACGTGCGCAACGTCACCCGGTCGACGTTGGGGCGCAGCATGGTGGCGGTCAGGGACCGGGAGCTTGCAGCCGCGGTGCTGGGCGTGCACGTGGCCCGCACCAAGATGCGGGCTTTCGTGATCTCCTCGGTGCTGGCCGGCGTGGCCGGGGCCCTCTACGGATCGTTCCTCAGCTTTGCCGTGCCGGGCGACTGGGGACTCGTTCTCTCGATCGAGTACGTGGTGATGATCGTGGTCGGGGGGATGGCCTCGCTGTGGGGACCGGTCCTGGGCGCCCTGTTCGTGGTCGGCCTGCCGGCGCTGCTGCAGAACGTGTCCACAACGCTCACGTTCCTGTCCAACACCACCAGTGGCAACGGCCTGTCCCCGGCCGACGCGGCGGAGATCGTGTATGGCGTGCTGCTGGTGCTCTTCTTGCTGATCGAGCCGGGGGGGATCGTCGGGATCGGCCGGCGGATCGGGCGGCAACTGGCCGGGCGGTTCGCCCGGGCCGGCGGTGGTGCGGGCGGGTCGTGAGGAAGGAGGTGGCGAGAGGGGGCGCGTCCGGGCGGAAGCCCGCGGCGTGGGCACGACGCCGTCCGGACGGGACGGCATGACAGACGGGACTACGACGTGACCAAGAGCAAGAGCGAGATGAAGGGAAGAGGTGACCAGATGCAGAGACGGTTGACCAGGGTCGTCACCGCCGGGGCGCTGGCAGGGTGCGCGGCCATGGGCCTCACCGCCGTCGGGGGCGCTGCCGGGGCGTCGGGATCGTCCCCCGGGGTGACACGGGCGCACAAGACCATCACGCTGGGTGTGATCACGCCGCTGTCGGGGGCGGCCGCGCTCATCGGAAAGCCCCTGACCGACGGCAACAAGGCGTACTTCGACTACCTCAACGCCCACGGCGGCGTGGACGGGTGGAAGATCAAGCTGGACGTCATGACAGACAACTACACAGCCACCAAGTCCGTCAGCGACTTCAGCAACGAGGTGACAAAGGTGCTCTTCGTGGCCCAGTCACTCGGAAGCCCCACCACCGCGGCCATCGAGTCCTCGGCCGCCCAGCAGAATGTCCTCCTCGGGACGGCCGCCCAGGACTCCTCGTTCGTGAACCACAAGATCAACCTGGTCCAGGGCACGCCATACGCCGTCACAGTGGCGAACACGCTCTACTACGTCACCCAGACGCTCAAGAAGAAGGGCGCCACGTTCGCCATCACGTACAACAACACAGCGTACGGGAAGGACGGTCTGAAGGGCTACCAGGCTGCGCAGTCCGCCTACCACTTCAAGACAGTGGCCAAGGAGACCGCGACAGCGACGGAGACGACATTCAACTCGCAGGCAAACGCCCTCAAGAGCTCGGGCGCCAAGTACGTGGTGCTCACCGTCCTCCCGCTCGAGGCGGCCACCCTCATCGGGACGGCGGCCCTGCTCGGGTACCACCCGCAGTGGATCCTGCAGGGCCCGGCGTGGTCCGAGTACCTCATGACCAACAACGGCACCTTTTCGGGCACGCCCACCCCGGTCGAAGGGGCCATGCAGGGCGCGTGGGTCATGGGCTACATCGCCCCGTGGGGCAGCCACGGGCCGGGCATGACCCAGATGCTGTCGAGCACGTCCAAGTACATGCCGGCCCAGATCCCCGACGGCTACTACGAGTACGGCTACGCCCAGGCGTGGATCGAGGGCCAGCTCCTGAAGAAGGTGGTGAGTAGCGGCCACATCACCCGCACAGCCGTGCTGAAGGCCAAGGAGCGCCTCGGGACGGTTTCCACGGGCGGCCTGTTGCCGGCGTCGGTCTACACGGCGAAGAACGGGCCGGCGGACCGGGAGACCGCGCTGTACAAGGTGACAAAGACAGCGGGGAAGTCCGGGTTCACCAAGGAGATCAAAGGCTTCTTCACCTCCAAGCTGGGGCAGAAGATGACCTTCACATCGGCACCCACATCGTGAGGGCTCATGGGCCCCGCCGGAGCTGTCCGGCGGGGCCCATGTCCCACCCCGCATGACCGCGACGTGCGCCGTGGGGCGCTGGCTCTGCGACCGCGCCCGGGTTGCCCCGGACCGCCCGGCGCTGCGCTGCGACGGCGACGCGATCTCGTACTCGCGGCTGCATGCCGCCTCACACCAGGCGGCCGCCGCGATGGGCGGCCTTGTTCGGGGTGACCGGGTGGCGGTGCTCGCCGGGAACTGCCCCGAGTACGTCGCGCTCCTCTTTGCCGCCGCCCACCGGGGCGTCATGGTGGTTCCGCTCAACCCGCGCCAGTCGGCTCGCGAATTGGCGTACCAGGTGGTCCACTCGGGCGCTTCGCTGCTGGTGACCGACCGCCCCCGCGGCCCCCTTGCCGGCGAGACCCTCACCGGGCTGACCGGGGCCGGGCATACGCCCCCCGCGGTGGCCCAGATGGAGGACATCGTGCCGCTTGCCGCTGCGGGCGGCGCCGGACGGTGCAGGCCGCCGGGCTGTCCGGCCACCCCGGCTGTGCTCGACGACGACGCTCCCCTGCTGCTCGTGTACACCTCGGGCACCACGGGACGGCCCAAGGGAGCCGTCCTCACGCACGCCAACGTGTTCTGGACGAACCTGGCCTTCGACCGCCTCGCCGACATCGGCCCCCACGACGTCGTGCTCCAGCTCCTGCCCCAGTTCCATGTGGGCGGCTGGAACTGCCAGCCGCTGCTGGCGTGGTGGAAGGGCGCGTCGGTGGTCCTCGAGCGATCCTTCGACCCGGACAGGGCGCTGCGGCTGGTCGCCCGGCACGGCGTCACCACCATGATGGGCGTGCCAGCGATGTACCAGGCGATGGCCGCGGCGGATACGTTCGCCACGGCCGATCTCTCCTCCCTCCGTTACGTGCTCGTGGGGGGCGCGCCGATGCCCGAGGCGCTGCTCGAGCGCTGGCACGGGCGGGGCGTGCCGATCCTCCAGGGCTACGGCCTCACGGAGGCGTCGCCCAACGTGCTGTGCGTGCCCGCTGCCGAGGCACACCGGCGCATTGGCTCTGCCGGCGTGGCCTATCCCCACGTGGACGTGGCCCTGGCCGACCCCGAGCACGGGAACGTGCTGGAGGGGCCAGCGGAGGGGGAGCTGCTCGTGCGGGGGCCGTCGGTCTTCGCCGGCTACTGGCGCGACCCGGAGGCGACGGCGTCGGCCGTGCGGGGTGGCTGGCTGCACACCGGCGACATCGCCGCCCGGGACGCCGAGGGCTTCTACCGGATCAAGGACCGGCTGAAGGACATGTACATCTCGGGCGGGGAGAACGTGTACCCGGCCGAGGTCGAGACAGTGCTGGCCGGGCACCCGGGCATCGCCGATGCTGCGGTCCTGGGTGTGCCCGACGAGCGCTGGGGGGAGGCCGGCCTGGCCGTGGTCGTGCTCGCCCCGGGCGCCGCGGCCACCGGCGACGAGGTCCGGGCCTGGTGCGCAGGGCGCCTGGCCCGCTACAAGGTCCCCCGCGAGGTGCAGTTCTTGGACGCTCTCCCCCGCTCCGCTGTGGGCAAGGTCGACAAGGTGGTCCTGCGGTCCCGGTTCGGCTCGGGCAGCCGGTGAGCGGCAGCGCCCCGGCGCCCGTGTCGCTGGCCGCCACCGCCCACCGGCTGCCCGAGCGGGTGATGGGGGCGCGGGAGATCGCCGCGTTGTCGGGCATCCCTGCCGAAATCGTGGCCGGACGGTTCGGGATCACGAGCAAGCACGTTGCCGCCCCGGATCAGCACGTGAGCGACATGGCCGTCGAAGTGGGGTCCGCATTGCTGACCGAGCACGGGGCCGACCCGGCCGCAATCGACGCCGTCTGCTACTTCGGCTCGACCTACAAGGACTTCCCGGTGTGGCACGTGGCCCCGCTCGTGGCCCACAGGCTCGGCGCCACCCGGGCCTTCGCGCTCGAGCTGGACTACGTCTCGTGCGGCGGACCGGTTGCGCTACGGGTGTGCCGGGACATGATGGTGGCCGAGCCGGACCTGCAGCGGATCCTCCTGGTGGGAGCAGCCCGGGAGTCCGCCCTGCTGGACTACGCCAACCAGCGGGCCCGGTTCACGATCAACTTCGGTGACGGAGCCGTGGCCGCCCTGCTGACCCGTGACCCCACCGGGCCCCAGGTGCTGGGATCCGCGGCCATCACGGACGGCTCGCTCGCCCTCCAGGTGAAGGTGCCCGTCGGGGGGAGCGCTCGGCCGTGGCGCGAAGGGGACTGCAGACCCCACCTGGACGTCGCCGACCCTGTGGCTATGAAGGAGCGGCTGGACGCGGTGAGCATGGACAACTTCACCGCCGTCGCCCGGCTGGCGCTGGAGCGCAGCGGGCTCGCCGCCGCTCCCATCGATCTGCTCTGCGCGCTCCACATGAAGCGGTCGATGCACGAGGCGCTGTGCGCGGCGCTGGAGGTTCCGGGGGACCGGGCCGTGTACCTGGAGGACACCGGCCACATGAGCGGCGTGGACACCCTCCTGGCGCTGGACCGGGCGACGCGGGCCGGGCGCCTGGCCCCGGGCGACGTCGCCCTCCTCCTGGCCGCCGGCACCGGGTACACCTGGGCGGCCACCGTGGTGCGCTGGCCTGACGCCTGACCCCCGGGCCGCCGCCGAGCCACCCCCAGCCCCCAGCCCCCAGCCCCCAGCCCCGGGCCTTGGGCCCCGGCGCCCGAAGGCCAACTAGCCTGCAGCTGTGGGCAGCTGACCTCCCGTCGAACCTCGCTGCTTCCCGACCTCCCGGAGATCGCATGCCCGCCCAATCCGCACCCACCACGTCTGCCACTCTTTCGGGCCGCGACCTCACCCTCTTCCGCGGAGCCACACCGGTCCTGGTGGACGTGAGCGTGGCCGTCGGCCCGCGCGACCGTATCGGGGTCATCGGCCCCAACGGGGTGGGCAAGTCCACCCTGCTGCGGGTCCTGGCGGGCCAGGTCCGACCGGACTCCGGGGCCGTGTCCGCGATGCCCCCGACCGCAACCGTCGGCTACCTGCCCCAGGAGCTCGAGCCCTGTGCCGGCGAGCAGCTGGCCGAGCTCCTGGCCCGCCGTTCGGGCGTGGCCGGCGCCGACCAGGAGCTGGCGGACGCGGCCAGCAGCCTGGCCTCGGGCCTTCCCGAGGCGAGCGAGCGCTACACCGATGCCCTGGAGCGGTACCTGTCGCTGGGCGTGGCCGACTTCGATGCCCGGCGCGGCGAGGTCCTGGCAGAGGTGGGTCTGGAGCAGCGACTGCTCACCGTCCCGACGGCCGGCCTCTCGGGGGGGCAACGGGCCCGGGCCTCGCTGGCGGCGCTGCTGCTGTCCCGGTTCGACGTCCTGCTGCTGGACGAGCCCACCAACGATCTGGACTTCGACGGCTTGGAGCGGCTGGAGCGGTTCCTCCGGGGCCGCACCGGTGGTCTGGTGGTGGTGTCCCACGACCGCGCCTTCCTCGACGGTGTCGTGTCCGCGGTGGTTGAGATCGACGAGTCGACCCACCGCGCCACGGCGTACACCGGGGGCTTCGAGGCCTACCGCTCGGCCCGGGCCACGGCGCGCCGCCATTCAGAGGAAGCCCACGCGGAGTACGTCCGGCAGCGCGACCGGCTCAGGGCCCGCGAGCGTGACCAGCGGCAGTGGGCGACCCAGGGGGCAGCCCGGGAGAGGAGCGGGCCCGGGGACAACGACAAGGCGCAGCGCGGCTTTCGGGTCAACCGCACGGAGAAGCAGGCCGCCAAGGTGCGCATCACCGAGCGGGCGCTGGAACGCCTTGCGGTGGTGGACAAGCCGTTCGACGGCTGGCAGCTCACGATGGACCTCAACGCGGCGGCCCGGTCCGGCGAGGTTGTCGCCCGGCTGGAGGGCGTCGTCGCCCGGCGCGACAGCTGGCAGCTCGGGCCGGTCGACCTCTCGCTGTCGTGGGGCGAGCGGGTGGCCGTCCTCGGCCCTAACGGCGCGGGCAAGTCCACGCTGCTCGCCGTCATCCTCGGGATGCGAGTCCCGACATCGGGCGTGCGGCTCCTCGGACCCTCGGTCACGGTGGGGCGCCTGGGCCAGGAGCGCGACCGCTTCTCTCCCATGAGCCCCGACCGCGGCACCGGCGATCGCGACCGCACGCTCCAGGCGGCGTTCCTGGCGGCAACCGGGCTCACGTTGTCCGAGGGGCGGTCGCTGCTGGCCAAGTTCGGGCTCGGCGCCGGGCACGTCGAGCGGGACGCCGCCACCCTCTCCCCCGGTGAGCGCACCCGGGCCGAGCTGGCCCTGCTCGTGGCCGCGGGGACGAACCTGCTGGTGCTGGACGAGCCGACCAACCACCTGGACCTCCCGGCGATCGAGCAGCTGGAGCTGGCCCTCGCGGCGTGGCCCGGAACGCTCCTGCTGGTCTCGCACGACCGCAGGTTCCTGGGCGGCGTGGCGGTCGGGCGGCAGCTGACCCTGGAGGCCGGCCGCCTGGTAGGAGACGTGGCCACCTGAGGCCCGGCCGCATCGCCGGCGCCGGACCAGGGCCCGGGCGGCGCCCCGAGCAGCCAGGACCGCAGCTACGAG
Organism: Acidimicrobiaceae bacterium; assembly: GCA_027306755.1. Classification (GTDB taxonomy): domain Bacteria; phylum Actinomycetota; class Acidimicrobiia; order Acidimicrobiales; family RAAP-2; genus JAJYVT01. The sequence continues at coordinate 11,012 of DAHUZE010000102.1, forward strand.
GAGGACACGGCGTCCAGGAAGTCCCGCAGGCCGCGCCCGGTCCGTTCCGTCTGGTCGGTGAGGAGGACATGGCTCGCCCCCTCGAGCATCTCCAGGCGAGACCCGGGGATCCGTTCGGCCAGGATCCCGCCGTTGGCGGGCGGGATGAGCCGGTCTGTGACCCCGTGGACGATCAGCGTGGGAGCGGCAATGGACGGGAGCCGGCTCCACGTGCCCCCGAACGCGACCGCGGCCTCGAGCTGGTTGGCGTACCCCCGGGGCTCGGTGGGCTGGCGCATGCGCACGGCCACGTCCTCGTCGATCCGCAGGCGCGGCGTGGCCGGGGCGTACACGAACGGGAGCGCCGCCTCCGCCGCGTCAGCCGGTGTCATCGAGGACCGGTCGGTCAGCATCGCCAGGGCTTCGGGGGACGGCGGGACGGCTTCGGGCCCGGCGCAGTGGGTGCAGGCGAGCACCAGCGAGTGGACGCGGTCGGGGTGACGCAGGGCCAGCTCCTGAGCGATGACACCTCCGAGGGAGGCGCCCACCACATGGGCCGCGCCCTCGCCGGCCCCGTCCAGCACCGCCGCCGCGTCGTCGGCCATCTGCTCGACGCTGTATGGCCCGGGAGGCACGCCGGTGGAGCCGACGCCCCGGTTGTCGAAGCGGATCGTGCGGTAGCGGTCGGTGAGGTACGGCAGGATCCGGTACCACATGGCCGCCGGGTACCCGAGGCCCATGATCAGCAGGACGGGCTCGCCCGACCCTTCCTCCTCCCAGAAGATGCGGGCACCCTGCGACGCGGCGTACGGCACGGCTGTCCTCCTTGGCGGCCCCCCGGTCGGCACGGGCCCGGGACGACGGTACCCGGCCCCGCGCCGTGATGTCCGAAACCCGCCAGATACCGGGGCGGAGCGGCGCGACGATGGGGTCGTGGTGGAGGACTTCGAGCGCTGCTACCGGGCCGTCCAGTCCCGCGATCCCCGCTTTGACGGCTGGTTCGTCACCGCGGTCACCTCCACTGGGATCTACTGCCGGCCCAGCTGCCCGGCGCGGACTCCCAAGCCGGCCCACGTGCGCTTCTTCGCTACCGCCGCCGCCGCCCAGACGCTCGGGTTCCGGGCCTGCCTGCGGTGCCGGCCCGACGCCGCGCCGGGATCGCCGGAGTGGAACGTCCGCCAGGACACGGTGGGCCGGGCCATGCGGCTCATCGCGGACGGTGTGGTCGAGCGGGACGGCGTCGCCGGTCTGGCCCGGCGGCTGGGCTACGGGCCGCGCCAGCTCCACCGGCTGCTCGTGACCGGGGTGGGAGCCGGACCGCTCGCCCTGGCCCGCACCCAGCGGGCCAACGCCGCCCGGGTGCTCGTCGAGACCACGGCGCTGCCCATGGCCGACGTGGCCTTCGCCGCCGGGTTCGCCAGCGTCCGGCAGTTCAACGACACCGTCCGGGCGGTCTTCGGCCGGAACCCGTCATCCCTGCGGCGCCAGGGAGCCGGGGACCGCCCATCCTCGGGTGCATGCGCGGGCGGCCGCGGCGGCGTGCCCGGAGCCATCACCCTCCGGCTCCCCTACCGCCGGCCCATGGCGCTGGACGAGCTGCTCGGGTTCCTCGGGCGCCGCACCGTGCCGGGGGTGGAGGCGTCCGCCGCCGGCAGGGACACCTACCGGCGGACCCTCCGGCTCCCGCACGGTCACGGCACGGTGGCGTTGGAGGCGGGGGACGGCCACGCCGTGGCCCGGGTGAACCTCCAAGACCTGCGCGACCTGGGTGCAGCGGTGGGCCGGTGCCGGCGGCTCTTGGACCTCGACGCAGACCCCGAGGCGGTGGACGGCGCGCTGGGCGCCGACCCGCTGCTCGGCCCGCTCGTCCGCCGGACGCCCGGGCGGCGGGTGCCAGGGGCGGTCGACGGTTTCGAGCTGGCCGTGCGGGCCGTCGCCGGGCAGCAGGTGTCGGTGGCCGGGGCCCGCACCGTCGTGGCCCGGCTGGTGTCGGCGGCGGGGCCGTGCCTGGAGGTGGCGGGGGAGCCAGCGGCTCGCCCGCTCTCCCACGTCTTCCCGACCCCCGAGGAGCTGCTCGATGCGCCCGACGGCGCGTTCGCCATGCCGCACGCACGCCGGGAAGCCCTGCGCGGACTGGCGTCGGCGATGGCCGCCGGGACCCTGGTGCTCGACGTGGGCGCAGCGCCCGACGAGGCCCGCCGGGGACTGATGGAGCTTCCCGGCATCGGCGAGTGGACGGCGTCCTACGTGTCCATGCGGGCTCTTGGCGACCCCGACGCCTTCATGGGGTCCGACCTGGGGATCCGGCGCGCCCTGTCGCGACTCGGCTTTCCGGGCGACCGGGCCTCGGTCGACGCCCGCACCGACTGCTGGCGGCCTTGGCGGGCGTATGCCGCCGCGCACTTGTGGGCCATGGACGCTGCGGCCGCTCCACGAGCCGGCAGGAGACGTGCCCGTCCAGGTGGTACGCCGGAGCGGGGCGCCGGCGCGACGAGCCGCACCCGACGAGCAAAGGAGGACGCGGCATGAACCGCACCCAGCACACGGCGGAGCACGCGGCACGCCACACGGCAGCGGCCCGCCTGGTGGTCGAGACGCCCATCGGACCGCTGGTGGTGCGGGCCGACGGCGCGGCGGTGGCCGAGGTTCTGCTTCCCAACACCGGCGCGGCGGGCGGCGCCGTCCGGCCGGATCGGTGCCCCGCCGTCCTTCGGGAGGCCGCACGGCAGCTCGAGCAGTACTTCGGCGGGCGTCGCAGAGCCTTCGACGTACCGCTGCGGCCGGAGGGCACGCCGTTCCAGGTTGCGGTGTGGACGGCACTCAACGACATCCCCTACGGCGAGACCATCACCTACGGCGAGCTGGCGCTCCACGTCGGGCGGCCCGGCGCTTTCCGGGCGGTGGGCCAGGCCAACGGGGCAAACCCGCTGCCCATCTTCTATCCCTGCCACCGGGTGGTGGCCGCAGGCGGACGCCTCGGCGGCTACGGCGGGGGCCTGGAGGTCAAGCGCCAGCTGCTGGCCCTGGAAGGGTCGTCGCTCGCCACAGCGCCCTGACGAGCCGGCGGCTCAGCTCCTGCTGCCTGCCGCCTGCGGGACCGGCGGGAGTGTCGGCGCCGCCGCCCACGCCCGGCCGTCCCACCACATCGGCCGCCTGCCGGGCGCAACCGGGTACCAGCCCGCAGGTGGTGAGAGCGCCGCCACCGGCACCGGGGCTTCCGCGGGCGCATGGGCGGCCGGTGGGCGCGCCGGCAGCACATCTGGGTGGCGTGCCCGGCCGCGCTGGAGCCACGAACGGCCCATCGCCCACAGCCCCCAGAGCAAGAGGACGGCACCACCGATGGCCACGGCCAGGCCGCCCACCAACGCCAGGCCCGGGTCCAGGCAGGCCGGCACGAAGGCGTGCGCCGCTCGCCCCGCGGCCGAGATCCCGACAGAGGCGCACCCCGTGGTCGCCCGAGCCGAGAAGTGGGCTGCCACCAGGCCGCCAACCGCGCCCATCGCCGCACCCGCAGCGACCACGACCGGCGGTCTCACCTCCTGCACCGTACTGCGGCCTTCTCCGGCCGGGGTGGACCGCGACCGGCCCGCTCCGCTCAACCAGGCGCGGTCACCGCTGCCGCCACGTCCCGTGCGCCCTTCACGAGCGCGTCGCTCCCGGCGGCGTCCAGCGTGGCGAAGGCTGGCGCAAGCAACTCATCGGTCAATGCGTCGGCTGCGTCCAGTTGGCCGCGCTCCCGGTCGCCCACTGTGGGGGCGTCCGATGCGCTCCATCCGAACAGCGCGAAATCGTCCGGCCGCCGCAAGAAGTGCGCCGTCCTCGGGGCCAGGCCGGACGCCCGGACTGCCAGGAGATGCGCGCTGCCGCGCAGCTCGCGGAGCTGGACCACCAGGTGCATGGCGCGCCCGGGGGCGTCCTCGGGGAGCGGCTCTGCAAGCATCCCGGCGAACAGCGCCAGCCCGGCCGGGTCGGCCGCGCCCACCACGCGCTCACCGGCATCGCAGAACGCCTCGAGCCCGGCGAGCCCGGCGAGGCGGGCACGCCCGAGAGCATGGGCACACGCCAGATGCTCACGACCGGCCTGGCGCGGAGCCAACACCGCCCGGGCCGAGTCCCACATCCGGGCCAGCAAGGAGGGCTCGAAGTAGCCGAAGGCACTGGCGACGACCGGTGCCTCCACGTCGCCCAGGACGCCGCCCCGCCCGAGGAAGTAGAAGCGGAAGCCGTCCAGGCCCAGCTCCCTGCCCCTGGCGACCGTCTCGGGCGTGAAGTAGAAGGCGGCGCCCGCCTTGGCGGCGTGCGGCGCGATCTCCGACATCGTGGTCTCGGCAACGGTCACCGGCGCAGGATATGCCGGCCCTGGCTCCCCGCCGTCCGCGTCTCTGCTCCCGGGAGCGACGATCCCCCGGCGGAGGACGCCCGGACGCCCGGCGCCAGGCGCCACGACACCTCCATGGACGCGCCGCCCAGCGGCGAGTCCCCCACCCGCCACCGCCCGCCGGTGGACCGGGCCACCGAGTCCGCGATGGCCAGGCCCAGTCCTGCGCCACCCGGCGTGTCGGTCGCCCGCCGGAAGCGGTCGAAGAGCGAGGCCCGCCGGCCCGCGGGGATCCCCGGCCCGTTGTCCTCGACCCGGAGCACGGCTCGCCCCCCGGCAGCGGTGGCGACGACGTGCACCCGCCCGCCCGCCGGGACGTACCGGCATGCGTTGTCGAGCAGCGTGCCGGCCAGCCGGTCGATCCATTCCTCGGCCGCGTCCACCGGCACGGGCGAGGGGTCGATGGCCGCCGTCAAGGTCACGGCACGGCCGGTGGCGACCGGGCCGAACCGCTCCACCCCGGCCGCGGCTACGGCTGCCAGGTCGGCAGGCACCGGTTCGCGCTCGGGCGGCGCGGTGTCGAAGCGGGCCAGCCACAGCAGGTCCTCCACGATCGACTTCAGGCGACGGCTCTCGCGGGCCACGTGGTCGAGTGCCTCGCGGTCGGCGGCCGGATCCTGCGGCCCGGTCCGCGCCAGCTCGATCTCGGCCTCGATGACGGTGAGCGGCGTGCGCAGCTCGTGGGAAGCGTCCGCGGTCAGCTCCTGCAGCCGGCGACTCGCCGCCTCCATCGGCGCCGCGGACCGGATGCCGATCACCAGCACCCCGGCGAACACGGCAACGACCAGCACCGGGGCCAAGAGGAGCTCGGCCGCCAGGAGCACCCGTTCGATGTGCAGGGGGCCGGCCAGGTCCTGGGCCGTCACCAACGTGCCCGAGCGGAAGGGCACGGCGTCGTAGCGGAAGGTGGCGTTGCCGGCGGTGATCGACAAGGGCGGCCCGACCGCGTGCCGTGCCGCCACGGGGAGCGGGGGCTCGCCCACGGTCAGGCTGGTGACCGCGCCGCCGGGCGCGACGAACCACGTGAAGACCGGGGCCCCGTCGGTGCCGACGTCGTTGGGGAGCGACCGACTGGCGAGCGGCTGGCGCAGGCTGCCCACGACGGCCAACCGGTCGCTCAACCGCTGGTCCACCTCCCACAGCACGCGCCGGGCGGCGAAGGCGTCGATCCCGGCGGCAGCAAGCGCGTAGAGGCCGGCAATGACGACGGTTGCGGCCAGCGCCAAGCGGGAAGCGGCGACCAACGTCGGCCTGGACCACCCGAGCACGTCAGGCCTCCCGCCGTGCCGGCCCGGCGGCCTTTGGCACGGGGGGGGCGGCGGCGGGGGCCACCAGGCGGTAGCCGACCCCGCGCACGGTCTCGATGCGCGCCGTGCTGCCCGCGAGCTTGGCCCGCAGCCTCGTGAGGTGGACGTCGATCGTGTTCGACCCAACCGCCTCGGCCTCGTCCTCCCACGCGTGCAGGGCGAGGGACCGCCGGTCCACCACCGCGGGCTGGCGGCGGCACAGCACCTCCAGGATGGCCAGCTCGCGCCCGGTGAGCGCCAGCGGCTCCCCGTTGCGCCGCGCCTCCCTCGTCGCCGGGTCGAGCAGCAGGTCGCCTGCCGTCAGCACCGGGTCCAGCGTGGTCACGGGCCGACGCTGGAGGGCGCGCAGCCGGGCCAGCAGCTCGGCCAGCTCGAAGGGCTTGACGAGGTAGTCGTCGGCCCCAGCGTCCAGTCCCTCTACCCGGTCCGCGGTGGTGTCCCGGGCGGTGAGCATCAGGATGGGCACCCGCTCCCCACGCCGCCGGGCGTGCCGCACGATATCCACGCCTGGCGTGCCCGGCATGCGCCAATCCAGGACCAGCGCGTCGTAGTCGTAGCTCTGCAGGTATGCGAGGGCGCGGTCCCCGTCGGGCACGGCGTCCACCACATATCCGCTGCGCTTCAGCGCACGCTCGAGGACGGAACGCAGGCCGGGGTCGTCCTCGGCCACGAGCAGCCGCACGACCTGATCGTACCGGGTGCTCCTCCGGTCCCGCGGGGGCCGGGGGGCAGTGGGGTGTGGGCAGGGGTGGGCAGCGGGGCGAGGGCAGTGGCGGGCGGCGGGGAGAGCGGCGGAAGGCGGGGCTATGGTGCACGGCAATGCGCGGCGCGCTGGCCGAGGTGAGCGGCAACGAGACCGTGGAGATCGTGGACGACCTCACGGTGGACGACCCCGGGCCAGGCGAGGTGTCGGTGGCCATCCGGAGCGCCGGAATCTGCCATTCGGACCTCTCGGGCATGAACGGCACGATCCTCCAGCGATTCCCCTTCGTCCCGGGCCACGAGGGGGCGGGCGAGGTCACCGGCGTCGGCCCCGATGTCGTCGGCGTTGCCGAGGGGGACCACGTCATCGTGGCCTGGAGCCCGCCGTGCGGCCGGTGCCACGCCTGCCTGCGGGGGCAGCCGAACCTTTGCATCGACATCTTCTTCGCCATGCAGGGCAATCCCCGGTTCCACCGGGGCGGCACGGCGATCTACGGCTTCGCCGGCTCCGGGACCTGGGTGGAGTCCCTTGTCCTGCCGGTCCAGGCGGTGGTCCCGATCCCCGACGACGTGCCCTACGAGGTGGCGGCCCTCATCGGCTGCGGCGTGACGACGGGGGTGGGTGCGGCGGTCAACACGGCCAAGGTGGCGGTGGGATCGTCGGTCGTGGTCATCGGGTGCGGGGGTGTCGGCATCTCGGCCATCCAGGGAGCGCGCCTCTGCGGCGCGGCCGAGATCGTGGCGATCGACACCGTGCCGGGCAAGCTCGACGACGCGCGCCGGTTCGGCGCGACGCACGGCGTCCATCCCGACGACGTGATGGCGGCCATCGTTGATATCACCGGCGGTGAAGGGTTCGATTACGCCTTCGAGTGCATCGGCACCGCGGCCACCTTCCGGTCCGCCTGGGACGCCACCCGCCGCGGCGGCACCACCGTCATCGTGGGCGCGGGGCGCGGGGACGCCCTGCTGTCGCTGAACGGCTTCGAGCTGTTCTTCTCCGAGAAGGCCCTTCTCGGCAGCTACTACGGGGGGGCGGATGTCCGCACCGAGTTCCACCGCCTGATCCGCCTGTGGAGGTCGGGGCGGCTGGATCTCGAGGGCATGATCTCCGGGCGCCTCACCCTCGACGACGTCAACGACGGGTTGGCGGCGATGCAGCGCGGCGAGGTCATTCGCCAGGTCGTGACCATCTGACGTCGGGGCTCCCCGCTGCCTGATCGCACGCGTCGCCACGCTCCCCGGTCGCCACGGGGTCACCGGATAGCCTTCGACCATGGCCGCCGTGAGCGGTGCCGCACGCGGCGGCACGATCGAAGTGCGTGGCCTCACCAAGAGGTTCGGCCGGATCGCCGCCGTGAACGACCTCAGCTTCACCGTCCAGCCCGGCCGCATCACCGGCTTCCTCGGTCCCAACGGTGCAGGCAAGACGACCACGCTGCGCATCGTCTTGGACCTGGTGAACGCCACGTCCGGAACGGCAAGCATCGGCGGCCGGCGCTACCGGGACATCCCCGACCCGGCGCGGGCGGTAGGAGCGGTCCTCGAAGCCACCAACTTTCACCCGTCCCGGCGTGCCTACGCACACCTGCGGATGATGACCATCGCGGCGGGGATCCCGGCCGCCCGGATCGGTGAGGTCCTCGAGCTCGTCGGGCTCACCGCCGACGCCCGGCGCAAGGTGGGCGGGTACTCGCTCGGCATGCGCCAGCGGCTGCAACTGGCCGGTGCGCTTCTCGGCGATCCCGGCGTCCTGATCCTGGACGAGCCGTCCAACGGCCTCGATCCGCAGGGGATCGCCTGGCTCCGGGACTTCCTCCGCCACCTGGCCCGCGAGGGCCGCACCATCCTCGTGTCCTCCCACCTCCTGGCCGAGATGGCCCAGACGGTGGACGACGTGGTGATCGTGTCCCAGGGCCAGCTTCGGGTGCAGGGCCCACTGTCGGCGCTCACCGCCCGGGCCCACTCCGCCATGCGGGTGCGCACTCCGGAGCCGGACCGGCTGGCAGCCCTGGCGCACCGGGCCGGGTTGGTGCCGCGACCGCTGGTCCCCGGCACCGTGCTGGTGGACGGAGCGACGCCCGAGATCCTCGGTCCGCTTCTGGCAGCCAACCAGGTGGTGGTGTACGAGGTGGTCCAGGTGAGCCAGGACCTCGAGAGCGTCTTCCTCTCGCTGACCACATCGATGAGCGACTCCCCCGCGGCCCGGCTCCAAGCCCAGGGCCCGGCGGTCCCCCCCGCACAAGGTCCCTGGGGCCCGACGACGCCGCCGCAGCCGCAACTGCCGCCGCAGCCGCAGTGGGCGCCACCTGCCGGGCCCCCGGCGCCACCACCCCCGCCCGCCGGGCCCCCTCCGGCCGGGCCCCCGGCTCAGTCCCCGGAGCAGCCCCAACGATGACCCGGCTCGTCAAGGCCGAGCTGTACAAGCTCCGCACCACGCCCGGGCCCTGGGTCTCCGTGCTGGTCACCATCCTGCTGACCGGCCTCGGCATCACCACGGCGTTCATCGTGGGGCACCACGGCGTGGTCCGGTTCACCGCACCAACGACAACGACCGGCCTGCGCAACCTGGTGGGCGCCGGCTACGAAGCGGGGGTGGTGATGGCCCCGGTGCTGGGGGTCATCTCGATCACCACCGAGTACCGCCACCGCATCCTCACGGCCACCCTCCTCTTGGATCCGAGGCGGTCCCAGGTGATCGCGGCCAAGGTGGCCGCCTCGGTGGTGTGGGGTCTCTTCATGAGCCTTGCGTCCTTCGCCATGGTGGCGGCCATGGGCATCCCGCTCCTGGTGGCCGAGGGCGGCTCGGTCTCCGCGCTGGCTCACCAGGTGGCTCCGGTGGCGCCGGGGATCCTGGCCGCCTACGCGCTGCTGGCCGTGTACGGCATGGGCATCGGCACGCTGGTGCGCAACCAGATCGCCGGCGTGATCCTGGCCCTGGGGATCACCTTGGTCCTGGAGCCGATCATCGTGGCCATCTTCAGCTCGCTGGCCCACATGGACGTCAACTTCCTGCCCTCCCGGGCCACCGAGGCCGTGGCCGGCGGGCTGGTCCCCAAGGGGGCGGGCAACGCGGCGACAACAGGCAGCGTCCTTCTGAGCTGGTGGTTGGGTGCCATCGCATTGGTCTGCTGGGGACTGGGTACGGCGGTCGTCGGGTATTTCCTGACCTTCCGGAGAGACGTCACCTGATCTCGCGCCCGCTGCCCATCCCCCAGTTCCCCGAGCGGCCCCGGATGGGCCGGCTCCGCCGGGCTCCCGGGGTGACGATGGTGCCGGCCTCGATCCGGGTTGGCGGACGCAACCTGCAGTTCGCGGTGTCCGACAACGTGGACGCCCACGGCCCGGACGGCCCGGGCACGCCCCCGCTGTGGGCGGTGAACGTGCACGGCTACTTTGCCGGCGGCCAGATGTACTGGCGGGAGAGCAGCTGGCTGGCCGACCGGTTCGGCTGGCGGGTGGTGAACCCGTGCCTCCCCGGATTCGGCGGGAGCGACCCGCTCGGGTGGCACGAGATCTCCATCGGCACCCTGGCCGAGCAGGTGGCGCTCGTCGTCGACCACCTCGAGGCCGGCCCAGTGCTGCTGCTAGGCCACTCCATGGGCGCAGCGGTGGCGGTGCACTACGCGCACCAGCGCGCCGAGGGCACCCTGGGCCTCGTCTACCGGGACGGGGTGGCCACGCCGGCGTGGCGGGACCGACGTGGCCCGGTCCAGACGGCGATGGCCGCGGTCTCACCCAACATGGCGCCCTTCGCCGACATATTCGCCTCCTTCATCCTGGACACGCCCGATCTCCTCATCGGCCGGGCCCTTTCGACCGTGCGGGCGCTGGTCCCCGACGTCCGCCGGAATGTGCGAACCATGGGGTTGAGCTTCCCGATCGCCGCCATGCTGATGACCGTTGACCTCCGCGCCGAGGTGACGGCGCTGGCCGAGGCCGGCCTCCCGATCCTGGCCGAGTGGGGCACCTTCGACCACATCGTGGGGGCGGCCGCGGCGGAGGAATTCGAGCGATGCGCCTCCACCACGGTGCAGTGGGTGCCGGGCGGCCACTCCTGGATGCTGGCCCGGCCCCAGGGTCAGGCCGACGTGCTGGCCCGCCTCGAGGTCGGCCAGCAGTTCTGCTCCAGGGTGGCGGACCGCCACCGCACCGGCACCTCCGGGGCGCGCCCGCTGCGTCAGGTTCGCTGAGGCGGCGCCAACCGGACACCGGAACGCACCTGGGCCACCAGCCGGCCGAAGGCCGCGCCCGACGCCGCGCCCGAGCTGTCGACCAGTTGCCACGCCACTCCCGCGCCGGGCTCCGGCGTCACGGCGAACAGCCCCGTCGCCGCTCCCGCCCTCCCCGGCTCCGCCGGGCCGCCCAGGTCGCGGTAGCAGAGCCCGGCCACCGGCGTCCCGGCCCGCGCAGCGTCCACCGTCGCGGCTACCAGGGCCCGGAGGTACGAGGGGCGGTCCCACCCGTCCGGCCGGGCGCCGCACCCCGGTGGCATGGGCAACGACGCCTGGATCCAGACAGGCACGCCGCCCCCCGCCGAGGCCAGGGCTCGGCACCATTCGACCAGGCCGTCGATGTCCGCCGGCGCGTCCCAGGGGGCGGTGCGGGCGGTGCGGGCCGTGGAGGACGTGCGGGCCGTGGAGGACGTAGGGGACGTGCGGGCTGCGAGGTCCGGCCGGGCGGCCCGGGCGGACGATCCCGGGGACCACACGATGGCCAGCCCGTCCATCGGTGCCGTCGCCGGGCGGTCGTACACGACGTCGAGCAGGCGCCGAGGCGTGGCCCGCGCCTGGCGGCCCCGGAGCCGGCCGGCCGGCCCGGGCCCGGCGCGGCCGTACGGGGAGAGGGCGGCGGCCAGCCGCCGGGTCGCCAGGTCGGCCATGCTTGCGGGGACGAGCTCGGCGTCGTGCGCCCGCCGGAGGCTGTCCACCCAGGAGTCCACGTCGCGGCGAACGACGCCCCGCACCGGTGCGGCCATCAGGTCCGCTGGGAGCCGGTGCCAGTCATAGGGGCCGGGAGCGGACAGGCCCATGGAGACGACGGCGTCGTCCTGCAGCCGGTGGATGGCGTCGTAGGCCAGGACGTGGGCCGTGCAGAGGTTGTCAAGCACCGCCCAGGCGTCGGACGCGGCCAGCACGCGGCCGGGCGGGACGTGCCCGCCGACCCAACCGGCCAGGGCGGCCAGGTTGGGCCGCAGGACCGTCACCCAGTCCCGGCAGGCTCCGCCCAGGGCCTGGGCCACCCGCGCCGCGTGACGGGCAAATCGGTCCGGGCTGCCCGGCGTCAGCCAGAACTCGGCCCCCAGCCACTCCGGGTGGGCCAGGTCGTGCAACGTAGCCACCGGCACCATGCCGCGCTCGGCGCACCCGGCCATGGTGCGGGCGTAGCGCGCCAGGGCATCGGTGTCGACCCCGTCCGGCGAGGGCTCGACGCGCGCCCATTCCAAGGGCAGCACCAGCACCTCGCAGCCGGCGCCCGCGGCCCTGTCGAGCGCCGCCTCGGGGTGCTCCCATACGTCGGCGCCGAGCCCGGCCGGCGGGACGCGGCCGGTGCGCTCCCACGACCACCACTGGTTCTCCGGCTGCCCGGGGCCGTTGAAGCCGCCTTCGGCTGTCGCCGTCACGACCGCGCCGAAGAGGATCCCGGCGGGGACCAGGCCGCCCGCGTGGTCCGCCATGGCGACAGCATGGCACGCCCGCCGACCGGGGCCCCGGCGACCGGGGGCCGGCGACCGGCGTCGGGCGGCCAGCTAGCGTGCCCAGGGAACGGGAGGAGCGAGCACATGGCTGACGAAGTGCTGCGGGAGCGCCGGGGCAACGTGGAGGTCATCACCATCAACCGCCCGGAAGCCCGAAACGCCATCAACGGCGCGGTCAGCACGGGCATCTCGACCGCCATGGACGAGCTGGCCGAGGACCCGGACGTCTGGGTCGTCATCCTGACCGGCAGCGGTGACAAGGCCTTTTCCGCCGGCATGGACCTCAAGGCGTTCGCCGCCGGCGAGGGGGCGACGGTGATGGGCGTTCCCGGCGGCTTCGGCGGCATCGCCCGGCGGGAGTTCCCCAAGCCGCTCATCGCGGCGGTCAACGGGTCGGCCCTCGCCGGCGGCCTCGAAGTGGCCCTCTCGTGCGACCTGATCGTGGCGGCGGACCACGCCGTCTTCGGGATACCCGAGGCCTCGCGGGGCCTCATCGCCGGGGCGGGGGGCCTGTTCCGCCTGCCCCGCCGGCTCCCGCTGGCGGTCGCCCTCGAGATGGCTCTCACCGCCGATCCCATAAGCGCCGAGCGGGCCCGGGAGCTGGGCCTGGTGAACCGGGTGGTCCCCCGCCACCAGCTGATGGACGAGTCGCTCGTGCTGGCCGAGCGGATCGCCGAGAACGCGCCGCTGGCGGTGCGCTACTCCAAGTCGGTCATGCTGCGGTCCCTGGGGGCCGACGACGCCACGGGGTGGCGCCTCACCGACGACGCCGTCGGGGCCGTCTTCTCCTCCCCGGACGCGATGGAGGGATCCGTGGCCTTTGCCGAGAAGCGGCGCCCCAACTGGCAGGGCCACTGAGCCCCGGGCCCCGAGCCGGCGACACGGTCCCGCCCACCCGCGGTTAGCCTTTGCCTTGGCGGGCCGCCGCGCCCGTCGGGCAAGGAGGCAACAAATGCTGGCAGACATCTTCGGACCGGACCTGCTGATCGTTGTCATCGTGCTCGCCGTCGTGCTCTTCGGGGGCGCCGCCATCCCCAAGCTGGCCCGGAACCTCGGTTCGGCCAAGACCGAGTTCGAGAAGGGCATGAAGGAGGGCGGCGCCAAGAGCGAGGCGGCGGCGGCGCCGGGCGAAGACCGGGACAAGGTCTGAGCGTCTCGGCCGCAACCCTGGGCCACCGCCGCCGCGGGGCAAGGCGACGGCGCCAAGCCTGAGACCAGCTACTTCGTCTTTTTTTGCGCCGTTCGATAGTGTCCCAGCCCGTGGACCAGTCGCCCGCCGGCACCCCCCTTTCCACAAACCGGGACGCGGCCGTAGCAGGGTCGCCGGCCGCTCCGGCGGCCGCCGGCGAGCCAGCCCCGGCACCACGGCCCCGCCGGTCCCGCTGGCTGGGCGCGGCCGTCCTCGCCGTGGGCGGCCTGCTGCTGGCCGGGTGCCAGATCCCGACCTTCTCGGCCACCAAGCCCACCACGACCCAGGGCCAGGACGCCATCAAGCTCTGGCAGGGCTTCTTCATCGCCGGGGCGATCGTCTTCGTGATCGTCTTCTGCCTGATCGCCTGGGCGGTGTTCCGCTACCGCCGGCGCTCGGACGCCATCCCCCAGCAGACGCAGTACCACACGATCCTGGAGATCGTGTACACGGCCGTGCCCGTGGTCATCGTCCTCGTACTGTTCGCCTTCACCTTCGTGACGGAGAACAACGTGGACGCCCTGCCGGCGCCCAGGCTCACCGTGACCGTCACCGGGTTCCAGTGGGGATGGCGGTTCCACTACACAACAAAGAACGTCACAGTGATCGGCGTGGAACTGCAGGATCCCCAGATGGTGATCCCCGTCCACGAGGCGGTGCGCATCAACCTGCAGTCCCATGACGTGATCCACGGCTTCTACGTGCCGGCCTTCGACTTCAGCCGTTACGCCCAGCCCGGGATCATCAACAAGTTCACCATCACGCCCCAGAGCACGGGCACATACCACGGCCAGTGCACCCAGTACTGCGGGCTCTACCACTCGCTGATGCGGTTCCGGGTGAAAGTCGTCTCGGCCACCCAGTTCGCGGCCTGGGTCAGCACCCACCACTCGTCCGGCCCGCAGAAGTCCGTGCCGACAGTGGAGCGGCGGGCCCTCGGCAAGTCGACACCGAGCTCGACCGCCACACCCAACTCGAACGCGTCGACGCACACATCCACGGCCGCCACATACCAGACAGGGAGCACAGGCCTGTGACCGACGTCATCGCCCCGCCTGCTGCCGGAGGCGGATCGCTCATCCCGGGCATGGGAACCGAGCACGTCGCTCATGCCCACGAGGACCACGGCCCCACGGGGCTCATGAAGTGGATCACCACCACCGACCACAAGGTGATCGGCCTCAGCTACATGATCACGGCGGTCGCCCTGTTCTACATCGCCGGCCTGCTGGCCCTGGGCATCCGGGTCCAGCTCACCACACCGGCCGGCACGTTCATCTCGTTCCAGCAGTTCAACCAGCTGTTCACGATGCACGGCAGCATCATGATGTACCTGTTTGCCGGCCCCTTCGCTTTCGGCGGCCTGGCGAACTACGTCGTCCCGCTCCAGATCGGCGCGCCGGACATGGCCTTCCCCCGACTCAACGCCCTCTCCTACTGGCTGTTCCTGGGCGGCGCTACGACCATGCTGATGGGTTTCTTCGTGGGGGGCGGCGCCGCCGACTTCGGGTGGGTCGCCTACGCCCCGCTGTCCACCACCACCTACACGCCGGGCCCCGGCGAGGACCTGTGGATCATGGCCCTGGTGCTCACCGGGTTCTCCGCCATCTTCACCGGCGTCAACCTGGTCGCCACCATCTTCTACCTGCGGGCGCCCGGGATGACCATGTTCCGGATGCCGATCTTCACCTGGAACATGCTGGTGACGGGGATCCTGATCCTCATCGCCTTCCCGGTGCTCACCGCGGCCCTGGTCATGCTGTTTGCCGACCGCCACTTCGGGACCATGATCTATTCCGTCACGGGCTGTCATACGGTCACCGGCACGCCGGACGCCCATGCCTGCGGATCGGCGGTCCTCTGGCAGAACCTGTTCTGGTTCTTCGGCCATCCCGAGGTGTACATCCTCGCGCTGCCCTACTTCGGCATCGTGACCGAGATCTTCCCCGTCTTCTCCCGCAAGCCGGTGTTCGGCTACAAGGGAATGGTCTTCGCCACCATGAGCATCGCCGCCCTCTCCACGGGGGTGTGGGCCCACCACATGTTCACGACCGGCACGGTGCTCCTGCCGTTCTTCTCGCTGATGAGCCTGCTCATCGCCGTGCCGACGGGCATCAAATTCTTCAACTGGATCGGAACCATGTGGCGGGGCCAGCTCGTCTACAAGACGCCGATGCTGATGGCCATCGGCTTCCTGTTCGCGTTCCTCATGGGCGGTGTCACCGGGGTGATGCTCGCCGCGCCGCCGATCGACTTCTTCGTCCACACAACGTACTTCGTGGTCGCCCACTTCCATCAGGTGCTCTTCGGGACGGCGGTGTTCGGCGGCTTTGCCGGCCTCTACTACTGGTATCCCAAGATGTTCGGCCGGATGTTGAACGACAGGCTGGGAAAGTGGCACTTCTGGCTGCTGTTCGTGGGCTTCTGGCTCACCTATATGCCCCAGTACATCCTCGGCCTTCACGGCATGCCGCGGCGGGTGGCCAGCTACCCGTCGAACCTGGGCTGGCAGTCCTGGAACATCGCCTCCACGATCGGCGCCTTCATGATCGCTGCCTCGTTCATGTTCCTCCTGGCCAACTTCTGGATGTCCTGGCGCTACCCCGTGCCTGCTGGCGACAACCCGTGGGACGCCCACACCCTGGAGTGGTTCACGACCTCCCCGCCCCCGCACCACAACTACACGCACCTGCCCACCATCCGCTCCGAGCGGCCGACGTGGGACTACAACCACCCGCAATCCCCGAACATCCGCCACGGCAGCGGGCGGACCCGGGCGGCTCCGGGGCACTCCAACGGCCACGGCCCGGGCGGCTCGGGGAACGGCGCGGCGCCGGGCCACGGCAACGGATCGGGAATGGAGCGGCGGGAAGGCCCGGTGTCATGAAGATCGAGTCCACCTTCCTCATCGGCGTCGGCATCTTCTTCGGCTGCGTCGCCCTGATCTACTGGTTCCTCAGCTACGAGGACGGCGGGTTCACCATGCTGCTCGGCACCTGCGCCCTGGGGTTCCTTCCCGGCTCGTACTACTTCTACTGGCACCGCCGGTTCCGGGGTCACAAGTACTTCTTCTGGGGCAAGACCGAGCGGGTGGTAGGCACACGGCCCGAGGACCTGCCCGACGCCACCATTGCGGACGGCGCCGGCGTCATCAGCTCGTTCCCCGGCTCCAGCGTGTGGCCCTTCACCCTGGGTATGGGTGCCTTCGTCCTGCTGCTGTCGTTCGTGTTCGGCGTGTGGCTGGCCATGATCGGCGGGGCGATCATCCTGAGCGCTCTCGTCGGGGTCACCGCCGAGAGCCGGCGCGGCGGCACGCACTGAGCGCCCCGCCGTTCTCCCGCCCACGGGCGGGAGAACGGCGGGAACGGCACGGCCGGTCGGACCGTGACTACGGCGTCCGCCGACCCCTCCGCCTCGGGCGCACCCACCGGGACAGCCACGGACGGCGCCCTTGTGCTATCCGGCCGCCTGGTGCTGCTCATGTCCGTGGCCACCGGGGCGATCGTGGCCAACCTCTACTACGCCCAGCCGCTGCTCAGGCAGATCGCCCGGCAATTCCATGCCAGCCCGGGAGCCACCAGCCTGGTGGTCACCTGCACCCAGGTCGGCTACGCGGCGGCCCTGCTCCTCGTGGTGCCGCTCGGGGACATCTCCCAGCGCCGGCGGCTGGTGGTGGCCGCGTACGCGCTGGCGGTTGCCACGCTCGCCGCCTGCGCGCTGGCCCCGTCGCTGTGGCTCTTCGAGCTGGCCTCGGTCCTGACCGGGCTCGTCTCGGTGGGGGCCCAGATCATGGTGCCCTTCGCCGCCGACCTGGCCGCCCCAGCGCGCCGCGGACGGGTGGTGGCCCGGCTCATGACCGGCCTCATCAGCGGCATCCTGCTGGCCCGCATCATCTCGGGCCTCGTGGCCCAGGTGGCAGGCTGGCGGGCCATCTTCTGGGTGTCCGCCGGGCTCATGGCCCTCCTGGCCGTGGTCCTGCGGGTCGCGCTGCCTCCCGACGGTCCACGCCCCCGCGTGCCGTACCGGGAGCTCGTCGCCTCCACCCTGCGCCTGCTGGCCGAGGAGCCGCGCCTGCGGCGCCGGGCCTGGTACGGAGCGTGCGCCTTCGGGTCCTTCAGCGTGCTGTGGACGTCGCTCTCCTTTCTTTTGTCCGCGCCCCCCTACGGCTACTCGAGCTCGGTCATCGGGCTGTTCGGGCTGGCCGGGCTGGCAGGCGTGGCGGCGGCCAACCTGGCCGGCAGGATGGCCGACGGCACAGGCGCGGCCGTGTCCAGTGCGGTCACCGCGGCGCTCATCGCCGGGTCCTTCGCCCTGCTGGTGGCGGGGCGGACGTCCGTCTGGGCGCTGGTGGCCGGGATCGTGGTGCTGGACATCGGCAGCCAGGGGCTCCACATCACCAACCAGGCAGTGATCTATGCGGTGGCGCCCGAGGCCCGGAGCCGGATCAACAGCGCCTACATGACCTGCTACTTCGTTGGCGGAGCCGCGGGGTCGGTGGCGGCCGGGACCATCATGGGCACGGTGGGCTGGGACGGGGTGTGCGGCCTCGGGGCCGGGTTCGGCGTGCTGGCCCTCGCCATCACGCTGGTGGACCGGTGGAGGCCGCCTGCGCCACGGCGGCCGCCACCTGGTCCACGAAGCGATCGGTGAGCGGGCGGTGCCCGTGGAGCAGACGGTGGTAGGCGGGGCCGTAGAGCAGGTCCAGGAGCACCTCGGCGTCCACATCGGGTGAGAGCTCGCCCCTGGCGTCGGCGCGCTCGAGGATCTGGTGGTGCCTGTGCCGCACCGGCTCGACGAACCGGTCTCGCCAGGCGCCGGCCAGCTCGGGGTCGCGCTGGACCTCGGCGATCAGGCCCCGGAGGGTCCGGGCGGTCGTGGGGCGGCGGACGGCGCGCACCCAGCCCCGCAGCGCCGCCCGCAGGTCCCCGGCCAGCGACCCGGTGTCGACTTCGGGCTGGCGCCCGACGAAGTCGACCATGAACGCGTCGAAGGCCAGGGTGCCCTTGGAGGGCCACCGCCGGTAGACGGACGCTTTGGACACGTGGGCGCGGGCAGCCACGTCGTCCATGGTCATGTCGCCCAGCGACCCCTCCTCCAGCAGGGCCAGTGCGGCATCCAGGATGGCCTCGTCGGTGCGCTCGCTCATCGGCCGGCCGCGGGACGACGACCCGCGGGACGACGGGTCGGCCGACGACGAGCCGGCCCCGCCGGCGCGCCGGGGGCCACGGGACGGAATATCGGTGGCCGCCATCGGGTTGCACCCTAGTGCGCCGGACCATACGAAACTGAACGTTTCGTTTCGTTATGAGGCCTCTGATCGGAGACCCGCCCGGCGGTCGAGTGCGCAGGAGGCGTCACCATGCGGCAGGCGAGGCTGGTAGGGGGCACGACGGGACCGGTGTCCCGGACCGTGTCGGGCACGTGGCGGCCCGCCGCGGACCGGGGGGATGAGCGCTCGGGCGAAAGGACGGCGGCTCTTGCGTCCTCCCGCCCCCACCTGCTTCCCGCGCCGCCGTTCCGGGCGCCCCACCCACCGGCGGCTCGGCCCGGTGCGCTGCCCCCCCGTGCGCTGCGCCCGGCGCTCGGTCTGGGCCTCCTGCTCGCTGCGGCCTTCATGGTCGTCTTGGACTTCAGCATCGTGAACGTGGCCATGGCCTCGATCGAGCGGGAGCTCCACGTATCGGCCACCGGCGCCCAGTGGGTGATCACCGCCTATGCCATCACCTTCGGCGGCCTCCTGGTCCTCGGCGGGCGGATCGGCGACCTCTTCGGACGCCGGCGCATGTTCGTGGTCGGCTTGGTGCTCTTCTCCCTGGCGTCGTTGGCGGGCGGCCTGGCCAGCGACATCGGCGTGCTGGTGGCGGCCCGGGCCGTCCAGGGCGTCGGGGCGGCCGTCGTGGCCCCCGCCGCGCTCTCCCTCATCACCACCAGCGTGCCCGAGGGCCCGGCGCGCACCCGGGCGCTCGGCATGTATGGGGCCACGGCGTCCATCGGGTTCGTGGCCGGGCTGGTGCTTGGGGGCGCCCTGGTCCAGGCCGTCGACTGGCGAGCCGTGCTGTGGGTGAACGTGCCGATCGGCCTGGCTGCCGCGTTCCTTGCTCCGCTGTGGATCCCGGCCCCGCATGCCGAGGCGCGGCGGCGGCTGGACGTGGCGGGCGCCGTGCTCGTGACCGGGGGCATCGCCGCCGCCGTGTACACCGTGTCCGAGGGGCCGGCCCGGGGATGGCTCTCCACCCAGACCATGGCCGCGTCCGCCCTCACCGTGGTGTTGGTTGCCGGTTTCGTGGCCGTGGAGCGGCGCCACCCGATCCCGCTGGTCCGCCTGGGAATCCTGCGGGAACGCGGCATCGGGGCGGCCAACGTCTACATGGCCATGGTGGGCGCCTGGAGCGCCGGTGAGCTCCTGGTGGTGCCGCTCTACCTGCAGCAGACCCTGCACTACTCGCCGCTGCTGGCCGGGCTGGCCATGGCCCCCCAAGGCGTGGTCGGCTTCCTCGGCGCCAGCTCGGGCGCCGGCGTCGCTCGCCGGGCCGGTCTGCGCACCGTGCTGGTGGTGGCCGGGGTGTCTGCGGCCGCGGGCCTCTTCCTCCTGGGTGCCTTCTTGGAGACCCAGCGCTACCCGCTGCTGCTCCTGGGCTTCTTGGCCACCGGGTACGGCACGGCCACCGGCGCCTTCGGAGCCACCGTGGCGGCCACCCAGGGCGTCGCCGACGGGGAGCAGGGCCTGGCCGGCGGCCTCATCAACATGTCCCGCCAGATCGGCGCGGCCATCGGCGTGGCGGTGGCCGCTGCCGTCCTCGGCACGACCGCCTCAGGAGGCGCCGTCGGCCCGGACCGCACCGGCCTGGTCCTGACCGCGGCGGCTGCCGTTGTGGCGACGCTGGCAGCTGCCGGCGGAAGGGGACGCCGGCGAGCCACGGCGGAGGCGGCGCGCGGCGGGCGGCCGTGCGTCAGCGCGAGACGCGACGGATGCCCGGTTCCGGGGTGACGACCGTGGCCGCCGGCTCGGGCTCCAGGTCGATGCGGACCGGCACCGGCTCGGGTGCCAGCTCCACGTGGACGTCGCCCGGCCGGGGCGCGGCCTGTACCGCTACGTACTCTCCGTCGGCCGTGCGGGACACCACCATGGCCCGCTTGCGCTGCACCGCACCGGGAAGGTGCTGGAGCTCGATGCAGATCCGCCAGGTGATCAGCCCCGTCACGATGGGCACGAGGATGACGGCGATGCGGAAGAACCACAGCACCGAGTTCAGCGAGACGTTGAAGTAGCTGGCCAGGACATCGGTGGAGCTGGCGGCAAACACCGTGAAGAGCAGCGAGAGCATGGCCGCCCCGGCGGCGGTGCGCTTGGGCCGGTCCCGCGGGCGGTCCAGCAGGTTGTGGAGCGCGTAGTCCTTGGTGAACTTGCGCTCCAGGCCCGGCCACGCACCGCACAGGGTGAAGACCAGCCCGGGGAAGACCAACGCAGGGAGCACCACCTCCCAAGGGATGGTGTGCCCCCAGGCCGTCCACTCCCACGACGGCATGATGCGGAGCGCACCGTCCAGGAAGCCCATGTACCAGTCCGGCTGCACGGCGTAGGAGATCTTGGGCGGCTGGTAGGGGCCGAACTGCCAGATGGGGTTGATCTGGGCCCAGCCCCCCAACGCGCCGGTGATGCCGGTGACCATCAGCAGGAATCCGGTGGTCTTGGCCATGAAGGTGGGGTACATGGGCGACCCGACCACGTTGTCCTCGGTCCGCCCCCTGCCGGGGAACTGCGTGTGCTTCTGGCGGACCAAGAGGCCGAGATGCGCCCCGATCAGCCCCATGATGACGAGGGGGAGGATCAGCACGTGGATGATGTAGAACCGCTCGAGGATGACCGTCCCCGGGTAGGCGCCGCCGAAGAGGAAGGAGCCCAGGTAGCTCCCGACGAACGGGATGGACAGCAGGATCGAGTAGGCGATCCGGATGCCGGTGCCCGAGATCAGGTCGTCGGGGAGGGAGTAGCCCAAGAAGCCGTTGAGGATGGCCAGGCTGAGCAGGGCGATCCCGATGGTCCAGTTGAGCTCCCGGGGCTTGCGGAAGGCGCCGGTGAAGAAGATCCGGGCCATGTGCACGACGATGGAGCCGATGAAGATGTCGGCCGCCCAGTGGTGCATCTGTCGCATGAGCAGGCCGGCCCGAACTGAGAACGACAGTGTGATCGACGAGCGGTACGCCTCGGACATCTTCTGCCCGTCCAGCGGCTTGTAGACGCCGTGGTACACGACGATGGTGGCCGAAGGCACGTAGTACAGGGTGAGGAAGACCCCCGTCGCCAGCAGCACCACGAAGGAGTAGAGGGCGATCTCGCCCAGCATGAACGACCAGTGGTCGGGGAAGATCTTGTCCAGGAAGACGCGCCCGCCCTTGGCGATGCCCACCCGGTCGTCGAGCTCGTCCACCAGCCGCTGGACGCGCCCGAACGGCCCCTGGGCCCGCTGGGCTTCCCGGCGCGTTCTCGGCCTGCGCTGCGTCATCGCCATGACGTCGCAACCGTCCCCTCGTCCGCGGGGTAAGGCCGCCTCATGTGGCGCTCGCCTTCCCGTTGCCTTGTGTGGTCCGCTCCCAGAACCCCGGGCCGACGGGCTGGTCGTAGCCGGCGCGAGCCCGCAGGTACCCTGTGCCGTCGAAGTAGATGGGCAGCTGGGGAAGGGGGCGGGGAGCGGGGCCGAACTGGGGGAACGCCCCGTCGCGCACGTTGAACATGGACTGGTGGCACGGGCACACCAGCAGCTCGAGCTCCTGCTCGTAGAGCCCGACCGGGCAGCCCAGGTGCGTGCACACCTTGGAATAGGCGACGTAGCCGTCCGGCGCCCAGTCTGTGCGTCCCTTCATCGTCACCAGCGGCGTGGACTGGACCCGGACGAGGACCGTCTGGTCCACCGCTTCCTTTGTCGCTGTCGTTTCGGTGCCCTTGGGGAACACCGTGAGCAGGCCGCCAACCTGCATGTCTGTGCGGTGGACGGGTTTGCCTGTGGCATCCACCAGCAGGGAGCCCTTCTTCCAGTTGGTCCGGAACAGGCTGGAGCCCGGCTTCGGGCCGAGTGAGCGCAGCAGGGGGAACACGGCAACGATGCCGAAGATCCCCATGCCCGTGGCCAGCAGGCCGCCCAGCATCTTGCGCCGCTTGACGACGACGCCGGTCCGCTCGACCAGGGCGGCCGCCATGGCCTCGCGGTCCCGCTTGCTCGAGGCAAGCGGGTGGCGTGCCTCCACGAAGGGTCCCTGGGGCATGAGGTACTTGCCCCAGGCGGTCAGCCCGAAGCCGAGGCAGAACAGGCCCACGGCGAGCGAGGCCGCCAGCACCTGCGTGTCGGCGTTCTCCACGTAGGCGGCGCCAAAGGCGCACACGCCCAGGATGCCCAGCACGAAGAACAGGGCGACGATGCCCTCGACCCGGCGCGGGTACCGGGCGGCGTCCTGGAGGTGCGGGTCGTCCATCGAGGCCACGGGCAGCACGCCCGTGGGGCGCTCGCCGTCCCCGGCGGCGTGCCCGTCGGTGGCCAGGGCGCCGGGGTCCCCGGCGCCGAGCGAGTCCTCCGGCGTCATGCTGCCTGCCCCTCCCTCGTCGGCGCTCACTTGGCGCGGTCCCCGATCCAGAAACTGATGAGCATCAGGCCCCCCACGCCGAGCAGCAGGGCCACGAAGCCCTCCGTCACGGGGCCCACGCCGCCCAGGCCGAAGCCTCCGGCGTTGGTCGGGTGCTGGATCTTCTCGGTGACGTAGGCGACGATGTCGCGCACCTGGGCATCGTTGAGGTTCCCGGTGAAGCGGGGCATGTTGCCCGGGCCGGTGCGGATGGCCTCGGCCACCTGGCGGGCTGTGGCCACGTGCAGCGTGGGAGCATGCGTCCCGTAGGCAAGGGCGTCACCGGCGCCGGTGATGGTATGGCAGGCGGCGCAGCTGATCGCGAACAGGCTGGCGCCGGCGGTCAGGTTGGCCGACTTCACGTTGACCACCGGGATGTACGGAGCCGACGGTGTCAGCGAGTTGATCCACGCCGCGATCTGGTCTGCCTCCTTGACCGTCAGGCGCGGGGGCTTGATTGTGGCCTGCACCTGGAGCGGGGTCGCCGCGGGCATGCGGCCGGTGGTGACCCAGAAGTTGACGGTGGCGGGTCCTACCCCCCGGAGCGACGGGCCGGCGGCGCTGCCCTGGGCTGTGGGCATGTGGCAGCTCGAGCAGTTCTCCTCGAAGAGCCGGTGCCCCCCGGCCACGTACGAGGGCGGCGGAGCCTTGTACACGATGGACTTGTCCCCGTACTGGGTGACCTTTCCGTTGGTGCACTTGAGGTATGCGGGTGTGCTGTTCTGCGGCGACCCGCTCTCCTTGGGCGACTTGTAGCCGATCTTCTGGGCGTTCCTTGTGCAGGCGGGGGCTGTCTGTGTGACGGTCGGCTTTGTGTTGACGAAGTGGGTCCCCCCGGGTGTGGTCACCGCGTTGGAGCCGCCGGCCGCGGTTGATCGGGGCGGGGACTTGGGAGCCGTCCGGTGCGCGCTCCTGGCGGCGCGGGCGCTGCGGGCGGCATGCGCGCGGTGCGAGGCGGCCTGCCCGGCAGCGCCGGCGCCCGCCGACAGGGCCAGGAGGCTGGACAGCCCCACCGCCGCCAGCAGGGCGGCCGGCAGGACGAGCCGGTTGCGCAGGAGCCGGCGCACCGTCACGGCGCCACGTGCGCGGAAGCGGTCACTTGAGCAGGAACAGGCAACTGTAGAGGCCGATCCACACGATGTCGACGAAGTGCCAGTAGTAGCTGACGCCCTGGAACACGGCCAGCTCGCCCGGGTCCCCCGCCGGACCCTTCATGCGTCCGAGCAGGAAGACCATGGCCACCAGGCCGAGGAAGACGTGGAGCCCGTGGAGCCCCGACATGATGTAGAAGAGCGATCCGAAGGCGTTCGTGTCCCATCTGGTGGTTTGGGTTACCCATTCGTAGAACTGGTTGCCCATGAACATGAACCCGAGCACCATGGTGGCCACGATCCAGCGCCGGGCGCCGGCCCGGTCGAACCGCTCCTCGCAGAAGACGGCGTACTGCATGGTGAAGCTGGAGGAGACCAGGACGGCAGTGAAGATCCCCGCCTGGACGACGTCCAGGTGGGTCCCCGCCGGAGGCCAGGGGTGGTCGTTGGCCCGGATGGTGAAGAAGGCGGCGAACAGGCCGCTGAAGAACATCAGCTCGGACCCGAGCCAGATCATGACCCCGACGGCGAGCATGGGCGGCCGGTCGTGCACCACCCGAGCGGGCTTGCCCGGCTGCTGCACCGAGATGGCCTGGCTCACGGGCTATTTCCTAGTCGACCACGCTGGGGAAGCGCCAACTTCCTGGCCTGCGGGCCGGAACCTTTCCCGGCGCACGCAGTGGCCGCTGCGGTCCGGGGCGCAGGCGCTGGCCGCCTCCCGCCACCGGGGGCGAGGCCACGGCGCCCGGCGCCCGGGACCGGACGCGGTCAGGGGATCCGGAGCCCGTCGGGAAGCGGGGCCGAGTGGACGACGGCCAGGCGGCGGGTGGGCCTGGTGAGGGCCACATAGAGGGCCCGCATCCCCGCGGTGGTGGGGGCACGGGGCGCCGCAGCCGGCCCGGCGGTGGCGGCAGCCGGCGGCCCGGCGGCGATGGCGGCCGGCTCGACCACCACCACCCCGTCGAACTCGAGCCCGTGGGACTCCGCGGCCGGCAGCACGACCAGCGGCGCGGCCAGCCCCGGCCCGGCGGGATCCCGGGGGTCCACGGGCTCCAGCCCCCGGGACATCAGCGCGGCGACCACCACCGGCTCGAGTGGGCCGGGCGCCAGCACGGCCACCCGTCCGGCGCCCACGGCAGCCAACTCGGCGGCGGCCGCGGCGGCCACCCCTTCTGCCAGGGCTCCCGGCGCCACCTCGATCCGCGTGGGCCGGACACCCGAGCGGCGGACCGGCCGTGGCGGCGTGAGCCCCGGGGCCGCCGCGGCGAGCACTCCGGCCGCAACTTCCATGACCTCGGCCGGCGTGCGGTAGCCCACCGTCAGCTCCACGATGCGGGGGGGGCGTGCCGGGTTGAGGTGGGCGGCCACGTCGCTCCAACCGCTCGGGGACCATGGCCCCGTGGCCTGGGCGATGTCGCCGACCACCGTCATGGAGCCCGAGATCGACCGGCGGCCCAGCATGCGGAGCTGCATGGGCGACAGATCCTGCGCCTCGTCCACCACGATGTGCCCGAACGAGCGGACGTCGTCGTCGGGCGAGGGCCCGTGGCCGTTGCTGGAGGGAGCCGGGCTCGTCGACAAGCCCACAGGCCAGAAGCCGATCTCCTCCCGGGCGTGGTTCGCCCCGTCACGCACGTCAACACGGGGCCGGGACCGGCGCCGGGGTCCCAGGAGGGCGCGGGCCTCGTCCACCAGCGCGGCGTCAGCGGCCGTCCACGGCACCTGGTCGAGCGACGCGCTCCGGGGCCGGTGCAGGGACACGGACTCCTGGTCGGTCAGGACGCCCTTTGCCGCCGCCGCCAGGAGGGCGCGGGCGCCCAGCAGGTCGTGCACCAGCTCGTGCGGGGACAGCCGGGGCCACATGCGGTCCAGGCACTCGGCGACAGCCGGGACACGCCGCAGCTGGCGCTGCAGCTCCGCCACGCTGTCGCGCTCCGGCCGCTCGTCGGCCGATCCCGCCGGCGCCTCCAGCGGGGACCCCGGGCCTGCGCCGGTGCCGGACCTTCGCCTGGCCCGCTCGTACTGCTCGGCCAGCACGCGCAGGACCTGGTGCTCCACATAGCGGCGGCGGCCGTTGTGGGTCCCGTGCCGCCGGCGACCCGCAGCCACGATGTGCTCGGTGTCCGCCGCCCGCAGCCGCAGCGTGGCGGCCCCGAAGGGGATCTCCACGTCCCGGCGCAGGGATCGCTGCCGGGTGCGCACGGCACGCGCCACGACGGCGGCCATTCGGGCCTCCCCCTTCAGGCGGGCCAGGCTTGGCGCCTCGGTGGCCCGGACCCTGATCTCGGGGACCAGGCCCGAGACGGTGGACCGCGTCACCCCGGTCTCGCCCAGCGACGGCAGGACCCGCTCGATGTAGCGCAGGACGAGCGGGTTCGGCCCGACCACCAGGACGCCCTGGCGCTCGAGCGGGAACCGGTGCGTGTAGAGGAGGTAGGCGGCCCGGTGCAGGGCGACCGCCGTCTTGCCGGTCCCCGGGCCCCCCTGCACCATGAGCACGCCGGCCAGCGGCGAGCGGATGATCTCGTCCTGCTCGCGCTGGATGGTGGCCACGATGTCGGCCATGTGCCCCGTCCGGGCGTGTCCGAGGGCGGCCAGCAGGGCACCGGGGCCGCCGAGCTCGATCGCTGCGTCGCCGCCCGGGCCGGTGCCGGCGGCGCCCTTCGTGCCGGCGGCGCCCGTGGCGGAGCTCCCGGCCGCCATGGCCCCGTTCCCGTCCGGCGGGCCGGCCGCGGCCGGCAGGGCGAAGTGCTCGTCTTCGACCCCGGTCACGACGCGGCCGGCAACGGCCAGGTGCCTGCGAAGGGTCAGGCCCTGCGGCTCGAGCCCGGTGGCACGGTAGAAGGGCTCCGCCACCGGGGCCCGCCAGTCCACCACCAGGGGCTCGAGGTCCTCCCCCGACACGGCCAGCCGCCCGATGTGGAAGGACTCGCCGTTGGCCTGGCCGGGCTCCGGGACGCGGTCGATCCGCCCGAAGCACAGGGCCTGGTCGCCGATGTCCAGCTGGGCCAGCCGGGCCATGCTCGTACGCACCACGATGTCCCGCTCGGTGCGGGATTGGAACGTCCCGCCCCGGCCGACGTCCAGGACGGACTGCAGCATGCGCGCGGCATCGCTGCGCATCGACTCGAGGCCCTCGTAGGCCCGGTCCAGGAATTGTTGTTCCTCCTGGAGGTCCTGCTCTTGGGGCACGACATCCTCCCGCGCCGTGACAGCGAACGAGTCATGTTAGTGGGCGGCCGCGGGCCGCCTGGCCGCGCCCGCGCGGGGCTGCGAAGATCGCCGGCGTGACCGGACCCGCCAGCTCCCGCGCCGACTCCGGTGCCCCGGCAGAGGCACCCCTCGTGCGGGCGTGCCTCTGCCATCCCGTGCCCCATACCCCGGTGTGGTTCATGCGCCAGGCCGGCCGGTCTCTGCCCGAGTACCGGGCGGCCCGGGGGGCGGGAAGCATCCTGGAGGCCATCGCCGACCCCGCCCTCGCGGCCGAGCTGACGCTGCAGCCGGTCCGCCGGTACGGCGTGGACGGGGCGGTCCTCTTCTCCGACATCGTGGTGCCGCTCCACGCCGTGGGGTTCGGGGTGGACGTGGAGCCGGGCCGGGGCCCGGTGGTCGCCCAGCCGGTCCGTTCGATGGCGGACATCCGGCGCCTGCGGCCGTTCGAACCCGACGACGACGCGCCCTATGTGGGCGAGGCAGCGCGGCTGGTGGTGCGCGAGCTGGGGGGTCGCGTCCCGCTGATCGGCTTCGCCGGCGCCCCGTTCACCGTGGCCAGCTACCTGGTGGAGGGCGGCCCGTCACGCACCTTCGCCAAGGTCAAGTCGCTCATGCACGGCAACCGGGCGGCATGGGACGAACTGGTCGACCGGCTGGCCGGGATGGCCATCGCCTCGCTCGCCGCCCAGGTGCGCGCCGGTGCCACGGTGGTGCAGGTGTTCGACAGCTGGGCCGGCAGCCTCTCGCCGGACGAGTACGCGCGCTTCGCCCTGCCGGCGACCGCCCGGGTGCTGGCCGCGGTGGCCGAGCTGGGGGTCCCGTCGATCCTCTTTGGCGTCGGCACGGGCGAGCTGCTGGGGCTGATGGCGTCGGCCGGCCCGCAGATGGTGGGCATCGACTGGCGTGTCCCGCTGGACGAGGCCCGGCGGCGGGTGGGGGTCGGGCGTGCCGTGCAGGGGAACCTGGACCCCGCCGTCTGCCTCGCCCCGTGGGAAGTGGTGGCCACCGAGGCCCGGACCGTCCTGGCCCGGGCCGGCACCGCTCCCGGGCACGTGTTCAACCTCGGGCACGGGGTCCTGCCGGAGACGGATCCGGGGGTACTGTCCGCCCTCGTGGAGCTGGTGCACGCCGAGGGTCGCGCCGGGGTGGAGCTCCCGTGACGAGCCGGACGCCCACCGGCGTGCTGGTCATGGCCCATGGGACCCCCGCCCGTGCCGAGGAGATCGAGGCCTTCTACACCCGCATCCGGCGGGGACGACCCCCCACCCCGGAGCTGCTGGCCGACCTCTGCCGGCGCTACGACGCCATCGGCGGCACCTCGCCACTGGCCACCCGGACCGAGGCGCAGGTGGAGGGTATCGCCCGCCGGCTGGAGGACCTTGCGCCCGGCCGCTACGTCGTCCGGTTCGGCGCGAAGCACACCGCCCCATCCATCGAGGACGCGGCGGCGGGGCTGGCTGGGGGGGCGCCAGCGGGGGGGGCGGGCAGCGGCCTGGCGGCCGTGGTGGGCATCGTCCTCACGCCGCACCGCGCGTCGATGGGATCTGACGAGTACCTGGACCGCGCCGAGGCGGCCCTGGCTGGCGCGGGCGGGCCCCCGTTCGTCCGGGTCCCCCAGTGGTACGACGCGGTGGGGTTCGCCCCGCTGATGGCCGAGCGGCTCATGGCTGCCTTGGGCCGGGTCAAGGAGGCAGGCCAGCCCACCGTCCTGTTCACCGCCCATTCCCTCCCGCAGCGGGTGGTGGCCGCGGGCGACCCGTACCCCGCGCAGGTGGCGGACTCCGCGGCCCGGGTGGCCGACGCTGCAGGGCTGGCGCTGGCGGGCGTGCCCTGGGCCGTCGCCTGGCAGAGCGCGGGCCGCACCGCCGAGCCGTGGATCGGGCCGGATCTGCTGGCTGAGCTCCGGCGGCTGGCCGCCAATGGAGTGCCGGCCGTGGTTGTGTGCCCCATCGGGTTCGTTTCCGACCACCTGGAAGTGCTCTTCGATGTGGACGTGGAGGCCCGCCAGGTCGCGGACGAGGTGGGGCTGGTGCTGACCCGCACCGCGTCGCTCAACGACGACCCCTCCTTCCTCTCCCTTCTGGCTTCGGTGATCCATGAGGCTGCCGAGGGCACGAGCGGTGTCGCAGGGAGTGCCGGTGTCGCCGGTGGCTGACCATCACCCGGCGCGGCCCGTCGTGGTGGTGGTCGGTGGTGGCATCGCCGGACTGGCCGCCGCCTGGGAGCTGACGGGGGGTGCCGAGAGACCGGAGCCGGGCACCGCACAGGGGTCGGATCCCGGCGCTGCGTGGACGGCCGGGTCGCCGAAGGTTGTCATGGTGGAGGCAGCCGATCGGCTGGGCGGGAAGCTGCATACGGTGGCGGTGGGAGGCCGGCCGGTGGACGTGGGGCCCGACTCCATGCTGGGCAGGCGGCCCGAGGCGGCCGCTCTGTGCCGCGAGGTCGGCCTCGGCTCGACACTGCAGCCGATCGGGGCGTCCGGCGCTGCCGTGTGGGCCCGCGGCAAGCGTCGGCCGTTGCCGTCCGGACTGTTCCTCGGTGTGCCGACCCGGCTGCTCCCGGTCGCCCGGTCCGGGATCCTCTCGCCGCTCGGCACCGCCCGCCTGACCGTGGACCTCCTCTTCCCGCGCCCGGACCGCAGGGGACCGCTGGGCGACCGCGCCATCGGACCCCTCGTGACCCGCAAGCTGGGCCGCCAAGCGGTCGAGCGGCTGGTCGAGCCGCTCCTGGGCGGCATCTACGCCGGGGGAGTGTCCGACGCCAGCGCGGCTGCGGTGCTCCCGCCTCTGCTCGAGGTCTCTCAGGGCCGCGCCAGCTTCATGCGCTCGATGGGCCGCCTGGCCCGCTCCGGTACCGCCGTTCCCGGCCCGGCGCCCGGACCACCATCTGCCGAGAGCCCACAACCGGCGCCGGAGGCGGCGACTCCCCTCGCCGACGTGCCTGCGCCCGCGTTCTGGGCCCTCCATGACGGTTTTGCATCGCTGGTCGACCGGCTCGTTTCCGCCTTGACCGGGCGCGGCGTGCGCATCGAGACGGGGTGCGCCGCCTCTGCGCTCGCCAGGGACGGCCAGCGTTGGCGTGTGGAGACGACTCTCGGGACCATCGAGGCCGACGGGGTGGTGCTGGCGGTCCCGGCCGGTCCTGCCTCGTTGCTGCTGGCGCCGCTGGACGCGGACGCCGCTTCCCTGCTGCAGACCGTCACGTATGCCCCGGTGGCGGTCGTGACCCTCGCCTATCCGGTTGGCGCGCTGCCCAAGGACCTGCACGGCACCGGACTTCTCGTCCCCAAGGGCACGCCGCTGCCCGCCGTGTCGGCCGCATCGCTGGGCGCGCCGGACGGGGACCGGTGCATGGTCACGGCCTGCACCTACCTGTCGACGAAGTGGCCACACCTGGCCCGACCGGGCGAGCTCCTGGTGCGGGCGTCGGTGGGCCGGCACGGCGACGACCGCTTTGCCGCCCTGGACGACGACGCTCTGGCGAGCCGGGTGGCCGGTGAGCTGGCCGGCTTGCTGGGGACCGAAACCCGCCCGTCGTCCACGCTCGTGACCCGCTGGCCCGACGCGCTGCCCCAATACCGGGTGCACCACCTGCTGCGAGTGGGGGGCGTGGAGTCCGCAGTCCGCCGCCTGGGCGCCCTGGGGGTGGCGGGGGCGGCTTACCGGGGCGTGGGCATCCCGGCCTGCATCGCCTCGGGCCGTTCCGCAGCCCGTGCCGTCCTCGAGCACCTGCGCGGAGGCGTTGGCGACGCCGCGACCGCCGGGGTGACCCAGCCGGCCCCCTGAGGACGCCGCCCCGAAGAGCCCCGGTGGGACCCGGTGAGCGTCGTGAGCCCAAGACCCCCGGTGGAACCGGACCAGGCGCGGCCCACCCGGCCCACCCGGCCCGGTCGACGAGCCGCTCCGTGGCACGATGACCCCGTGATGCCGCGCCGGGGCCGCGTGCTCGTCCCCTCGCTTGCGGCCGGGCTCCTCCTCGCGTTCTCGCTGCCGCCCTGGGGATGGTGGCCGCTCGCGTTCGCCGGTGCCGCCGTGCTCTTCGTCCGGCTCCAGGGGCTCAGGCTGCGATCCCGGGCGCTGGCCGGCTGGGCAGCCGGGATGGGGTGCTTCGTACCCGGCCTGTGGTGGGCGGCGTCCTTCAACTGGTACGGCGCAGCCGTGCTGATGGCGGCCGAGTCGCTCTTCCTGGCCACCGCCGCGGTGCTGGTCCCGCCGCAGCGATGGCGCAGCCCGGCCTTTGCCGGGGCGTGCACCCTGCTGGAGGCGGCCCGCATGACCTGGCCGTTCGGGGGCCTTCCACTGGGCGGCATCTTCCTGGGCCAGGCCGGCGGCCCGCTACTGGGCGCAGCCCGACTGGGCGGCCCACTGCTGCTGACTGCGCTCGTATGGCTGGGGGGTGCCGGGATCGGCTCGCTGGCACTTGCCGCCCTTGGCGCACTTGGCGCACGGAGCCGCGCCAGGGCCGGCACGAATCCCGGCACGAATCCCGGCACCAACGCCAACCCGGGCTCCACCCCCACCAGGGCGATCTCAGGGGCGCTCTCCTTGGTGGCGGTGTTCGCTGCGGCAGCCGCCGGGGCGCTGGCGCCTGCGGGAGGCCCGCGGGTGCGCACGCTGACCGTGGCGGCCGTCCAGGGCGGCGGGCGGCGGGGCACCACGGCGGCCCAGGTCGACCCGACTGCGGTGTTCAACGCCCAGGTGGCTGCGACCGGCCGTCTGAACGGCCGGTCGCAGCCGGCACCCCGGCTGGTGGTGTGGCCCGAGGACGTCATCGCCCTCGGGCCCCGGCTCGCCGGCACGCCCCAGGCCGCCCGGAGGGCGGCCATCGCCCGCCGGTTGGGAGCCACGGTGGTGGCAGGCGTCACCGAGGCCGTCTCCCCCACCGCCTTCCGCAACCAGGCGGTGGTGTGGGGACCGGGCGGCCAGGTGGCCGGCGTGTACGAGAAGGTGCACCGCGTGCCGTTCGGCGAGTACGTGCCCGACCGGTCGTTCTTCGCCCACTTCGCCAGCCTCTCGGCCGTGCCCCTGGACGCCATCCCCGGCCGGAGCACCGGCGAGCTGCGAACGGCCGCCGGCCGGATCGGCGTCATGCTCTCCTATGAAGTCTTCTTCGCCGGGCGGGGCCGTTCGGCCGTGCGTGCCGGGGCGGAGCTGCTGGTGGTGCCGACCAATACCGCGTCCTACGCCTCGAGCCAGGTGCCGGCTGCCGAGGTGGCTGCGGACCGCGTGCAGGCCGTGGAGGAGGGCCGCGATCTGGTGCAGGCGGCCCCCACCGGCTACTCCACGGTCGTCACCGCGACCGGCGCCGTGGAGCGCCAGAGCACCCTCGGCGCCCGACAGGTCCTGGTGGCCACGGTCGGCCTCCGCACCGGCGCCACCATGTACGAGCAGCTGGGCGATCCTCCGGTGCTGGCGCTGGCGGCGGTGGGCACCGCGCTCGGCGCGGCCACCCTGCTCGCCGACGGCCGGCGGCGGCGGCGGCGGCCCGCTCACTCGTAGTAGCCGCTGTGGATGTAGACGCAGGGGACGCCCTCGTCCACGAACATGGCATGGTTTGCCGGGTCGTCCTCCAGCGTGAGGCGGAGCTCGAGCCCGTAGGCCCGCAACGCTGCCACCGCCCGGCGCTTGAAGTCCGAGACCTGCGCGTAGTCGCCCCCGTCCCGCATGACCAGGAGGTCCCAGCGCACGCCGTAGCGGCCCAACCAGGCGAGCGTCTGGGGCCGGACCCGCAGGGGGCGGCCGGTCAACAGGACCACCACAAGCGAGCCATCCATGAGCTCCAGAAGCCGTGCGACCTCTTCGATCACCGGGTCGTCCCCGCAGGCTTCGAAGAACGCGGTCCACCCGCGCCGGCCCCGCTCGATGAAGTGCTGCCGGCTGGTGGCGTCGGAGAGCACCCCGTCGATGTCGAACACCACCGCCCGGCCCGGGGCACGGGGCGCTGCGCGCCATCGCCAGTTGCCCGGGGTGTCCGCCACCGCCGCGCCCGCCACTGCCGCGGTCAGGGGAAGAAGAGCAGCGTGGCCTGGTGGGCGAAGGAGGTGAGCGGCGCGGGCCAGATCCCGAACACGACCGTCACCCCCACGCACAGCCCCACGGCGATGGCGGTGAGCAGGGGCACCGGAGCGGGCCCTGCGGACACGGCGCCGGTGGCATCCACCGCGTCGACGCCGGTCTCGCCACTTGGTCCGGTCCCAGCCGGGCTTGGGGGCGCGTCCCCCACCATGCGCTCCCTGCCCGGCTCCTCGTCCAGCAGCAGGGCGGCGTTGATTCGGGCGATGCCGGCCATGCTGCGCTCCAGCCCTGTCCAGAGCGTCCGGCTGGTTGCGCCGTCCCCGGACGCCGCACCGGCCGAGTCGAGCGCGCTGCCGGCCGTCGTGGTGGCACCGACGGCGCTGCCGGCCGTGGCGGCTGCAGGTGTGCCTTCCCCACCGGGGGCACCCGCGGAGAACAGGGCCTGCGGCTCGGCGGCCGGCGACTGCACGCCGGGCGTCTCGCCAGCAGTCGCCAGCGGCGAGTACATGAGGACGGCCACCCTCAGGTAGAAGAAAGCGGCGATGGCCGCCGACACCATGGCCACCACGGCCAATGGCACGGCGCCGTGGGCCGCCGCCAGGACCACCTGCAGCTTGGCCCACAGCCCGGTGGTGAACGGGGCCCCGGCCTGGGCCAGGAGGAGGACGGCGAACATGATGGCCAGCAGCGGCTGGCGGCGCGCCAGCCCGCGGTAGGAGGAGATGTCGTGGGCGGCGTCACCCCGGCGCCCGACCACGGTCACCACGGCGAAGCTGCCGATGACCATGAAGGTGTAAGCGAACAGGTAGTAGAGCGAGGCGCTCACGCCCCGGGTGGTTGCCGCCTCCAGACCGAGCAGGACGAAGCCGGCGTGGTTGATCGACGAGTAGGCCAGCATCCGCTTCACGTCACGCTGCACCACTGCCAACCCGGCCCCCACCAGCAGGGTGACGATGGCCAGTGCGTAGACCACCGGCTGCCAGTCGGTGCGCAGAAGGCCGAACGAGGAGATGAGCACCCGGAGGAAGGCGGCGAAGGCGCCGGCCTTGGCCACGGCCGCCATGAAGCCGGTGATGGGCGACGGGGAGCCCTGGTAGACGTCGGGCGTCCACATGTGGAACGGCACCGCGGCCACCTTGAAGGCGAAGCCCACGATGAGCATCGCCATGCCGGCCAGCAGCAAGCCGTCGGAGGAGAGGACCGTCTTGGACAGGAAGCCAGCGATCTGGGCCAGGTTGGTCGAGCCCGTGGCCCCGTAGACGAGGGCGATGCCGTACACGAAGACGGCCGAGGAGAACGAGCCGAGGATGAAGTACTTGAGCGCCGCCTCGCCTGACGCGGCCCGGCGGTGGTTGAAGGCGGCCAGCACGTAGAGGGCGATGGAGAGGATCTCCAGTCCCAGGAAGACGACGATGAGGTCGTTGGCCGACGCCATCACCATGGCTCCGCTGGCCGACACCATGGCCAGCACGTGCAGCTCGGGCCCGTCGGCCCCCTCCCGGCGCAGGTACCCGTCCCCCACCAGGGCGGTCAGGGCCATCGCGCAGGCCACGAGCACGTTGACCAGAGCGCTGAACCCGTCCACCACCACGGCGTGGTCCACCGCGGTGAAGGCGCCCTGGCCGGTCACGTCGGACCACTGCCACAGCGAGCAGCCGAGAGCGCCCAGCGAGACGGCCACGGTGGCGGCCGTGGCCACCCCCACCCGGAGGCTGCGCCGCACCAGCGACGCCACGGCCAGCAGCATCACGGCGCCGCCAAGCATCACGATCTCGGGGAGGATGGCCAGGTACCGGATGTGCGGGGTGGCGAACCCGCCGGCGGCGGCAGCGGCAAGGTGGATCATCGGTGCGCTGTCCCTCGGGCGGCGGCCACGGCCCCAGCCGTCCCACCCGTGGCCACCGCGGGCTGGTGGGTGTGGGTGGTGGCCTCTACGTGGGCGACCAACTGGTTGACGGTGGGGGCGATGCGGTCCAGCACGGGCTGGGGGTAGATGCCGAGGAACACGATGACCACGATGAGCGGGGCGATCACGATCCGCTCGGTCCAGCTCAGGTCCCGGGTCTGGGCGTTGGCCAGGTCCACCTTGCCGTGGAAGACCTGCTGGTACGCCCACAGCAGGTAGAGGGCGGCCAGCACCACGCCCGCCGTGGCAACCACCGCCCACCAGCGGTGGGTGAGGAACGAGCCCGACAGGACGAGGAATTCGCTCACGAACCCGTTGAGGCCCGGAAGCCCGATGGAGGCCAGCATGGCGACCGTGAACGTCGCCGCCAGGACTGGCGCCGGCGCCTGCAGGCCGCGGAGCTCGTTGACCTGCCACGTCTGGCGCCGGTCGTAGATCCAGCCGATGAGCAGGAACAGGGCTGCGGTCACCACGCCGTGGTTGAACATGAGCAGGACTCCGCCGGTCAACCCCTGGCTGGTGAAGGCGAAGATGCCCAGCGCCACGAAACCCATCTGGGCCAGCGAGGAGTAGGCCACCAGGCGCTTCATGTCGCGCTGGGCGCAGGCCACGATGGCTCCGTACAGGATGCCGATCACGGCCAGGGTGAGCATGAGCGGCGCCAGGTCCACCGACGCCTGGGGGAACAGGCGGAGGTCGAACTGGAGGATGCCGTAGGTCCCGAGCTTTGCCAGCACCGCCGAGAGGACCATCGACCCGCCGGTCGGCGCCTCGGCGTAGGCGTCCGGGGACCAGGTGTGCAGCGGGAACAGCGGCGCCTTGATGGCGAAGGCGGCGGTGAAGCCGAGGAACAGCAGGATCCCGGTTGCGCTGGAGACGTGGGTGTGCTCCAAGGCCGGGAGCGAGAAGGTGAGCACCCCGGTCTGGTGCTGGTGGAGGAGGGCGACCACCAGGATGCCGACGAGCAGGAACGCCGACCCGAAGAAGGTGTACACGAAGAACTTCACCGCTGCGTACGCCCGCCGCGCATAGCCCCAGCCGCTGATGATGAAGTACGACGGCACCAGGGTCAGTTCGAAGAAGAAGAAGAACAGGATCAGGTCGATCGAGACGAAGCTTCCGATGCAGGCGCTCTCGAGCAGCAGCATCCAGGCCACGAAGCTGCGGGCGTCGGATCGGGTGCGGGCCCCGGCCAGGACGATGGGGAACAACAGGGCGGCCAGGAGGACCAGGAACAGCGAGATCCCGTCGACTCCGAGGAACCACCTCACCCCCACGCCGGTGGCCCAGGGCTGGTCGGACACGAACTGGAAGCCCCCGGTCCCGGTGGAGAACTGCGCGGCCATGCCGATCGCCACGCCCAGGGTGGCCAGCACCACCGCGATGCCGATCCACTCCAGCGCCACCCGGCGGACGGACGGGACGGCCCCCAGCAGGGCCACGGCCAGCGCGCCGCCCGCGGGCAGGAGGATCAGAACCGTCAGGTACGGGAACCCGGCGTGGGTCACGACCACCACGTCCGGGAGATCATGAAGGCGATGACGGCAGCCAGCCCGAGGGCGATGCCCAGGAGGTAGTTGCGCACGAACCCGGTCTGGACCCGGCGCACCCCGTTGCCGGTGGCCCGCACCAGGTTGGCGGCGCCGTTGACCGCGCCGTCGATGATGCGGGCGTCCACCACGACGGCGTACATGCGGGCCAGGGCCTGGCCCGGGCGGCCGATGACGGCGTCGTAGACGTTGTCCCAGTACCAGACCCGCTGGAGGAACCTCGGCTCGAGCGCAGGGCGGTTGGCGGTCCGCCGCCACAGTCCCCAGGCGACCAGCGCGGCGGCCACCGCCACCACCCCGTCCACCACGGCCAGGGTGACCTGCTCACCCGCGCTCTGATGGGAGTCGAACAGCCGGTGGCCGAAGACCGGAGCCAGCCAGTCCGCGAGGGTGCCGACGTGGACCCATGGCAGGTTGGCGGCCCCGGCAAACACGGCGAAGAAGGCCAGGACCACGAGCGGGGCCCGCATCACCCAGGGCGCCTCGTGCGGCGGGTGGTGCGCCGGGCTCCCGTCAGGTGCCGGGTCCTTCCAGCGCTCCTTACCGGTGAAGGTGAGGAAGAAGATCCGGCTCATGTAGTAGGCGGTGAAGAACGCGGTGAGCAGCCCCAGGGCGTACAGGGGCAGCGACTTGGAATAGACGTTGGCCAGCAAGAGGCCCTTGGCCCAGAATCCGGAGAACGGGGGCACGGCGGCCAGGGCCAGCCAGGCGAACAGGAAGGTCGCGAACGTCCATGGCATGGTGCGGCGCAGGCCGCCCATGCGCTTCATGTCCTGCTCGTCCCCGAGGCCGTGGATGACGGAGCCCGACCCGAGGAACAGCAGCCCCTTGTAGAAGGCGTGGGCCACCATGAGGAAGATGGCCGCCACGTAGGCGCCGCTCCCCACGGCGAGCACCATGTAGCCGATCTGCGACACGGTCGAGAACGCGAGGCCCTTCTTGATGTCCTGCTGCGCGCAGGCGATGGTGGCGGCCACGAAGGCGGTCAGACCGCCGACGACGGCGATCACCCACATGGCATCGGGCGTCATGGCGAGCAGCGGGTTTGCCCGGCACATGAGGTAGACGCCGGCGGTGACCATGGTGGCCGCGTGGATGAGCGCGGAAACAGGGGTCGGGCCCTCCATGGCGTCTGGAAGCCAGTTGAACAGCGGTATCTGGGCCGACTTGCCGGTGGCCGCCAGGAACAGCAGCAGCACGGCTGCGGTGATCGACCCGCCGGACAGGAGGTGCCGGTGGGCGAAGATCGAGACGTACGTGAGGGTGCCGGTCTTGGAGAAGATCAGGAAGACGGCCAGGAGGAAGCCGACGTCCCCGATGCGGTTGTAGATGAACGCCTTCTTGCCCGCCGACGCCGCCGAGTCCCGGAAGAACCAGAACGACACCAGCCAGTACGAGCAGACCCCCACCCCCTCCCAGCCCACGAAGGTCACGAGCAGGTTGCTGGCCATGACCAGCACCAGCATGGAGAACACGAAGGCGTTCAGGTACACGAAGAACTTCGTGAAATCCCGGTCGCCTCTCATGTAGCCGATCGAGTACAGGTGGATGAGCATGCTCACGCCGGTGATGAACATGCACATCGTCATGGACAGCGGGTCCAGCAGGATCGCCGCGCTGACGTGCAGGCCGCCTACGGCGATCCAGGTGAAGAACGAGTGGGCGTTGGCCCCGGTGCCACAGGCGTCCGAGCACGTGAGGGTCCGGGCGCCGGCGGGTTGGTTGGCCAGCCCGGCAAGGGTGACGATGGCGGACACGAAGGCGCCCGTTACCGCCAGCGTGCCGATCCAGCCGGCCACCGGCTCGCCGATGCGGCGGCCGAAAGCCAGGAGCACCACGAAGCCCACCAGCGGGAACAGCGGGACGAGGAAGGCGGCGTGGAGCACGGCTCAGCCCTTCATCCCGTGCAGGTCGTCGGCCGCCGTCGTCGACCGGCGGCGGAAGATGGCCACCACGATGCCGAGCCCGACGACCACCTCGGCCGCGGCAACCACCAGCACGAAGAAGACGAGCGACTGCCCGCCGATGTCGCCGAGGACACGGGAGAAGGTCACGAACGTGAGGTTCGCGGCGTTCAGCATCAGCTCGATGCACATGAACATCACCAGCACGTTGCGGCGTATCAGGACGCCGAGCGCCCCCAGGCTGAACAGCACGGCGGCCAGCGCCAGGTACCAGGCGGGTGCGATGCTCACCGGCGCTCCCCCTGGGTGCCGGGGTCCTCGCCCGCGTCGTGCACGCTCGGCGGTCTCCGGGCCAGGACCACCGCGCCGACGACGGCGATCACCAGGAGGGCGGCGGTGATCTCGAAGGCCCACAGGTAGGTGGTGAAGATCGACTTGCCCAGCAGGTAGGTGTCCGTGTGGCCACCGGCGGTCCTGCTGCCGGCCACCTTGCGGGCCCCGGTCACCCAGTTGGAGGCGGCGGCCAGGGCCAGGACGCCACCGAGGGAGACGGCCACGAACACCAGCGCCAGCGGGCGCTGGCCCTTGAGCGGCTCTCGCTCGACGTCCTCCCGGCGGTCCACGCCCAGGAACATGATGACGAAAAGGAACAGCACCACGATGGCCCCGGCGTAGACGACCACCTGCACGGCGGCCAGGAAGTAGGCGTGCTGCTCGATGAACAGGACGGCGATCCCGAACAGGGTGGCCACCAGGGAGAGGGCAGCGTGGACGGCGTTGCGCGACGTGACCACCCCGACGCCACCCGAGAGCACGACCGCCGCGCACAGGGCGAAGGTGACGACATCGGGGATGGTGGCGGCAACCAAGGGGGTCACGGGCGGGTCCCCGGGCCTTCCCGCTTGGCCCCGGCACGCGCCGACCGCAGCTCCCGCACGCGCTGGCGCGCGTGCTCCATCTTGCGCCGGTTCCGCTTGGCCGACAGCTGCGCCCGCCACAGGCGGCCGCGCATGCCCCGGTGCTCGAACGGGATGTCCTCGTCCAAGAGGTGGGCCTCGAGCACGCCGCGCAGCGCCAGCGTTCCCGTCGCCTCGTCGTCACGCCGCCCGGACTGGCCGCCCTCGGGAGCCCGCACGCCGTAGCCAAGCTCGCCCGACCACTGGACCTCGCCCTCGTAGGCGGCGCTCCCGCTCGGGGCGGTGGCGCGCATCCATCCCGAGGTGTGGAGGTCTGTGCCGTCGCGCCAGTCCTCCCAGGGCATCTTCTTGGGCCGGCCGTCGTCGTCCACCACCAGCTCGGCCTTGGTGTAGATGGCGTCGGCCCGGTTGGTGAAGGAGAACTCGAACAGCTTGGACTCGGTGATGGCCTCGGTGGGGCAGGCCTCCACGCACAGGTCGCAGTGGATGCACCGGAGGTAGTTGATCTCGTACACGTAGCCGTAGCGCTCGCCGGGGGACACCGGGTGGTCCGGCGGGTTGTCCAAGCCGCGCACGTAGATGCAGTCCGCCGGGCAGACGCCGGCGCACAACTCGCACCCGATGCACTTCTCCAACCCGTCCTCGTAGCGGTTGAGGACGTGGCGGCCGTGCTGGCGCGGCTGCTTGGGCATCTTCTCCTCGGGGTACTGCCGGGTGACCCGGGGCCGGGTGAGGTGCTCGAAGGTGAGCTTGAACCCGCCGAAGAACTTGAGCTCGTCTCGCAGGTCGGACAAGACGCCCATCAGCCGCCCGCCTCCCCGCTGCCGGGGCCCTCCGGGAGCCCGGTCGCCAGGTCAGCGCCCGGGCCGGCTGCGCTCACGACGGTGAGCGCTCTCCGGTCGGCCCGCGCCCCAACGGGTTCCAGGAGCGGCTGGCGCTCGGTCCGCAGCCGACCGACCGAGAACGCCCGCACCAGCAGCCCCGTCACCACTAGGGCTCCCACGATGATGCCCGCGCCCCACCACCCGTCCACCAGGAAGCCGGCTACGGCCAGGAGCCAGCCCAGGCTCAGCGGGATGAGGTACTTCCACCCGAGGTTCATGAGCTGGTCGTAGCGGAGCCGTGGCAGGGCGGCGCGGAGCCAGACGTAGAGGAACAGGAAGACGAACACCTTGGCCAGGAACCACAGCGTGGGGAACCAGATGTCGAAGCTGGGCAGGTGCGGGACCGGGCCGTCCGGGCCGCCGAAGAACAGCGTCACCACCACACCCGACATGGTGATCACGTTCATGAACTCGGCCAGGAAGAAGAGCGCGAAGCGAATGGACGAGTACTCGGTGTGGAAGCCGCCCACCAGCTCCTGCTCGGCCTCGGTGAGGTCGAAGGGGGGCCGGGTCAGCTCGGCCGTGATGGCGGTGAGGAAGAGCACGAAGGGCACGATGCCGAGACGGAGCACGTTCCAGTCCCAGAACGCCGACGCCTGGGACTGGACGATGGCCCGAGTCGACAGCGATCCGGTCACCAGCACGACGGTGACCGTGGTGATGCCCAGCGCCGCCTCATAGGAGATCATCTGGGCTGACGCCCGGACGGAGCCCAGCAGGGGGTACTTGGACCCCGACGACCATCCGGCCAACATGACGCCGTAGACGGCGATGGACGACATCACCAGGACGACCAGGATGCCGATCGTGGGGTCCGCCACCTGGAGCTCGAACCGGTGGCCGCCGAGATCCACGGTGCCGCCGACGGGCACCACGGTGAAGATCAGCAGGGCCGGAACGAGCGAAAGGTAGGGCGCGAGCCTGAAGACGAACCGGTCGGCCTGCGCAGGGAGCAGGTCCTCTTTGAAGAAGAGCTTGGTCCCGTCGGCCAGGGTCTGCAGCAATCCCCACGGGCCCGCCCGGTTGGGTCCGATCCGGCTCTGCATGTCCGAGATCAGCTTGCGCTCGAACCAGATCATGAGCATGACGGCCACCAGCAGCACCCCGAAAGCGACCAGCACCTTGACGAGGACCACGACCCACACGAACCAACCCACGCCGTGGGCGAAGAGCGGGTCCCCGTGGGTGGTGAGCGTGCGGACCATGTCCCGGGCGGCTGTACCGGCGGCTGCCGTCATGGTCCCGGAGGAAGCATGGGTCATCGCACGGACTCCAGCCGGACCTCGGTGACGGCGGGGCCGACCTCGATGAGCTCCGCGGCGACGGCGCCGGCGCCCTCGCCGCTCTCCCCGCCCGGGCCGCCCTCGCCGGCTGGAGTGCTGGCGGGCGGCACGTTGAAGTCCACGGCGGCCACGCCACGGGGAAGAGTTGCATCCGCGGTGCAGGGCAGCGTCCGGGAGCCCCGCGCCGAACGGAGCACGACGGCGCTCCCGTCGGCCGCGCCGATCCGGTCGAGGTCCGCCGGGTTGGCCCGCACCGCGGCTGCGGGGACCAGGGGGACCAGCGACGGCGAGTGGCGCACCGCCGCGCCCCCGTCGTAGAGGCGGCGCCCGGAAACGAGGCGAAGCGAGTACCGGTCGTAGGGGGGCAGGTGGGGCGCCTCGAGCGCGTCGGCCAGCGCCTGCATCCCGGCCCCGGCAGGAGGGCTCTCGACCGGCGGGCCCCCGCCGGGGCCGCGCAGCGGCGGGAGGGCCGGCACGGCCGGTTCCAGCGCACGCTCCGGTGGCGGCGCCGATTCGGCCAGGCCCACCCGCGCTGGAGCGCCCTGGTTCTCGACCGACTCCACGCCGGGCGTGGCCATGGGATCGATCGGCAGCACGGCCCGGTGCCCGGGCCGGAAGGGGGCGAGCAGCCCGTCACGGGCTCCCGGCCCGGCCAGCGCAGCGGCGGTGAACCCGGCGAACAGCGGCGCCACGCGCTCGATCTCGTTCCAGATCTCGCCAGCGGAGGCGACGCCCAGGTCACCCCCCAGCTCGCTCGCCAGCTCCGCGGCGATCATCCAATCGGCCCACGCCTGGCCCGGGGGCACCAGCTTCTGGGCGAGGCGGCTGACCCGGCTCTCGATGTTGGTCGTCGTCCCGGCCCGCTCGTGCTCCACCGCTGCCGGCAGCACGACGTCCGCCAGCTCCGTGGTGGGCGAGGAATGGCCGCAGGCGACGACCACGGTGTCGGCCCGCTCCAGCGCGCGCCGTGCCAGGGCTGCGTCGGGGAAGTCCGACAGCAGGTCCGCGCCCACGACGACGAGGGCCTTAACCGGGCCGGTGCCGTCGGCCAGGGACCGCAGGGCAGCGGCGGCGTCCAGGCCCCGCTGCCCGGGCACCGCTCCCCAGGCGGCGGTGAACCAGTCCCGTCCGGACTCCATCGCCACCCGCCCGGGCAGCACGCCGGGGGCCATACCCAGCTCCAGCGCCCCCAGGACGTTGCCCCGGCGGAGGGCGGGCAGGAACCGGGCCCCCGGCAAAGTGGCCGCCAGGTGCCGGGCCGCGGCCGCGGTCACGGCGGCGTCCTCGGCCAGCGACGGGCGACCGAGGACCACCACCACGCCGTCGCCCGCGTTGCCGCCGGCGCCATCAGGTCCGAAGCCGCCCGTCGGGCCGGCGCTCGCATTGTCGCCTCCGTCCGGGCGAGCGGCATTGGACAGCAGCGCGCGGGCCCGCTCGAGATCCTCAACGGTCACCGACTCCCCGTCCGGGTGGCCGGGGGCCGCCGGCGCCCCCGACCCCACCAGCGCCTCCACCACGGCGGGCGCATCGCCCGGCCGGACCCGCAGGGAGACGGCGGCGAGGGCGGTCAGGGCCGGCGGGTGGGGAGCGATCTCGACGATGGACGTCGTGCCCGCCTTTACCGCGGCCCGCAGCCGGAGGAAGAGCACCGGCAGCTCCTCGCGGACATCGCCGGCCAGGACGAGGACCGTGCGGGCCGAGCAGGCTTCGTCGATGGTGGCGCGGGGAAGCGCCAGGACGAGCTCGGCCGGCAGGCCGTCGGCCAGCTGGGCGTCCACCGAGTCCGTGCCCAGCACCGACTTAGCCAGCTTGGTCCAGGCGTACGCCCCTTCGTTGGTGGTCCGGGCGCCCCCGATCACGGCGACGGCGCCGGGCCCGTGCGCCCGGCGGACGGCGTCCAGGCGGCCGGCGGCCGTCGCCAGCGCCTCGCTCCACCCTGCGGGCACGAGCTCGCCGTCCTTGCGGACCATCGGCTCGCTCAGCCGTCCGGTCCGCGCCTCGCGGCGCTCGGCCACCTCCCCCATGAACTGC
Organism: Acidimicrobiaceae bacterium; assembly: GCA_027306755.1. Lineage (GTDB taxonomy): Bacteria > Actinomycetota > Acidimicrobiia > Acidimicrobiales > RAAP-2 > JAJYVT01. The sequence goes on from DAHUZE010000102.1 coordinate 54,673, forward strand.
CCGCGCGACGCGGCCAGGGACTCGACCTGCGAGGCCGTCGCCGGCACGACGTCCACGGCCGGATCGGATGCGCCCCCGGGCAGCGGGGCGCGGGAGACTTCCTGTCCGTTGACCGACTCGAACACGAAGCGCCCCTTGTCACACAGCCATCCCTGGTTCACCGGGTCCGCGTCGATGCCGAGCACGCGGGTGAGGCGGTTGGTGGACGACTGCACCGCCACACGGCATCCCACGGCGCAGGTCGTGCACGTGGACTCCACCTGGTCGAGGTCCCAGGGGCGGGCCGTGAACCGGTAGGGGGTGGCGGTCAGGGCGCCCACCGGGCAGATCTGCACCGTGTTGCCGCTGAAGTACGAGTTGAAGGGCCGCTCCGGGAACGTCGCCACCTCGACCCGCTCACCCCGGCCCGCGAAGTCGATGAGGGCCTCGCCGGCGATCTCGTCGGCAAAGCGGGTGCAGCGGGCGCATTGGATGCATCGCTCGCGGTCGAGCAGCACGAGATCGGAGATGGCGACGGGCTTCTCGAAGTGCCGCTTCTCCTCCACGAACCGGGTCTCCCCCGGGCCGTAGGCCAGGGTCTGGTCCTGCAGCGGGCACTCGCCCCCCTTGTCGCAGACCGGGCAGTCCAGGGGGTGGTTGACGAGCAGGAACTCCAGGACGCCGTCCTGTGCCTTCTTGACCTTGGGCGAGTCGGTGACCACGTCCATGCCCTCCGCCACCGTGACGAAGCACGCCGGCTGGAGCGTGGCGCCGCGCGGCCCGCTGATCTCCACCAGGCACATCCGGCACATGCCGACGGGCTTCATCCGAGGGTGGTAGCAGAACCGCGGGATGTAGGTGCCGGCCCGCTCGGCCGCGCTGATGACGACCTCGCCCGGCCGGCCCGAAGCCGGGCGCCCGTCCAGGGTGAAGGGGACCGAGCCGGGGTCGACCGGGTCCACGGAGTCGCCGGTCTGGAGGCGGTGGTGCTCGCCCGGAGCCGTCTCAGGCAAAGGGGCACCCCCCCTCTTTCACGTGCAGGAGGAACTCGTCGCGGAACATGTCGATGGCCGAGTGGATGGAGGACGGGATCGAGGGCCCGAGCACGCAGATGGTCGTCTGCTGGGGCGGCCACTGCAAGCCGGGCGAGATGTTGTCGCAGGCGTCGAGCAGCAGCTCGACGTCCTCCTCCCGGCCCCCGCCGTGCTCGATGCGCCGCATCACCCGCTCGAGCCATCCCGATCCCTCCCGGCACGGCGTGCACTGGCCGCACGACTCCCGGGCGAAGAACTTGGTGATGCGCCAGGCGGCACGCACCATGCACGTGGAGGAGTCCATGACCGTGATGGCGCCCGAGCCCAGCATGGAGCCGGCCTGGCCCACCTCGTCCTGGCCGAGGGGCAGGTCGAGGTGCTGGGGCCCGAACCACGGGGCCGAGACGCCACCGGGGACGAAGGCCTTGACCTCCCGGTCGCCGGTCACCCCCCCGCCGTAGACCGGCGCGTACACGAGATCCCGGAAGGTGGTCTTGACCATTTCCACCTCATAGGTCCCCGGGCGGCGCACGTGGCCCGACAGGGCGAAGAGGCGGGTCCCCGTCGACCGGCCGTCACCCAGGGCGGCGAAGGCCGACCCGCCGTTGAGGATGATCCACGGCAGGTTGGACATGGTCTCCACGTTGTTGACCACGGTGGGCTGGCCGTACAGGCCGACGGCGGCGGGGAAGAACGGCGGCTTGATGCGGGGGAACCCCCGCTTGCCCTCCAGGGACTCGAGCAGCGCCGTCTCCTCGCCGCAGATGTACGCCCCGGCGCCCGGGTGGACGACCAGGTCCACCGAGAAGCCGGAGCCGAAGATGTCGGCACCCGCCGCGCCGTGGTCGTACGCCTCGTTCAAGGCCTGGGTCAGCCGCTCCAGGCCGAGGGCGAACTCGCCCCGCAGGTAGATGAACGCCTGGGTGACCTGCAGCGCGTAGGCGGCGATGAGCACGCCCTCCACCAGCTGGTGGGGGTCCCGCTCGATGAGGAGGTGGTCCTTGAAGGTGGCAGGCTCGCTCTCGTCGCCGTTCACCACCAGGTAGGTGACCGGGGCCTTGCGCAGCATCGACCACTTCCGGCCGGCAGGGAACCCGGCCCCGCCCCGGCCGAGCAGGCTGGCCGCGTCCACCTCGGCCGCCACCGCCTCCGGCGTCATGGCCAGGGCCTTGCGCAGGGCGTCGTACCCGCCGGTCGCCAGGTAGCGGTCCAGGGTGAACGAGTCATCGTGTCCCATGCGGGCGGTCACGATGCGCGGGGCGTCGGTCACGGCCATCAGGACCCGCTCCCCGCGCCGGGGCCGCTCTGCAGTGCCGCCTCCCGCTCCGCCTGCTCCTTGGCCTCCCGGGCCCGCACCGCCTGTGCCTCGGCCATCGCCGCCCGCTCGGCGGCCACCCGTCCCCGGTCGGCCCGGAGCCCGCCGTTGCGGCGCACCCGCACGAGCGTCCCGTGCGGGGGGATGTCGTCCGCCCGCCGCCCGGCCCGCAGGTCGTCGACCAGCTGGTCGAACGCCTGGGGGGTGAGGCCGCCCACGTAGCGGTGGTTGACCGTGACGCACGGCGTCCGGTCACAGTCCGCCAGGCACTCGGCGTCCTCCAGGGTGACCATGCCGTCCGCGGTCGTGCCTCCGGGGCGGATGCCGAGCGTCGCCTGGGCGTGGGCCAGCAGCTCCTCGGCTCCACCCAGCAGGCAGGCGATGTTGGTGCAGATCGACACCAGGTAGCGGCCCACCGGTCCGGTGTGCAGCATGTCGTAGAAGCTGGCGGTGCCCCGCACCTCGGCCGGCGTGACGCCTACCAGCTCGGCGATCTCCTCCATGGCGTCGGGCTGGAGCCAGCCATCCTGTTCCTGGGCCAGGTGGCACAGTGGGATCAGGGCCGAGCGGGGCTCGGGGTACAGCGCGACGAGGGCGCGGGCCCTCTCGGCCATGTCGGGCCGGAACCGGCTCACCGGTCGACCTCGCCCATGACGGGGTCCACCGAGGAGATGATGGCGACGGCGTCCGCGAGGAGCCCGCCGCGCAGCAGCGCGGGCACGGCCTGCAGGTTGACGAAACTGGGTCCCCGGATGTGCATCCGGTACGGCTTGGACGTGCCGTCGGACACGAGGTAGCAGCCGATCTCCCCGCGCGGCGACTCGATCGCCACGTACACCTCGCCCTCGGGGACCCGGAAACCCTCGGTGAAGATCTTGAAGTGGTGGATCAGCGCTTCCATGGACTCGTCGATGCGGGCACGGGGGGGCGGCGTGACCTTGCGGTCCTGGACCCGGTAGTCGCCCGGCGGCATGCGGCCGGCGATCTGGCGGACCAGCTTGACCGACTCCCGGATCTCGTTGAGGCGGATGGCGTAGCGGTCGAAGTTGTCCCCGTAGGTGCCCACGATCACGTCGAAGTCGAGCTGGTCGTACTCCAGGTAGGGCATGGTCCGGCGGAGGTCCCAGGCCACGCCGGTCGACCACAGGATCGGCCCGGTGACCGACAGGGCGATCGCCTCCTCCGCCGACATGGCGCCCACACCCTCCATGCGGTCCCGGAAGATGGGCTGCCCGGTCAGGAGCTCGTCGTACTCGTACGTCCGGCGCAGGATCGTGTCGCAGATGACCTCCACATCGTCCTCCCAGCCGTCGGGGAGGTCGGCGGCCACGCCGCCGGGCCGGATGTAGTTGTGGTTCATCCGAAGGCCGGTGACCTTCTCCCAGAAGGCGAGGATCATCTCGCGCTCGCGGAAGCCGTAGATCATCATGGAGGTGGAGCCCAGGTCCATGCCGTTGGTGGCCATCCACATGAGGTGCGACGACATGCGCTGCAGCTCCGACATGAGCATGCGGATCCACGTGGCGCGCGGCGGGATCTCCACGTCCAGCAAGGCCTCGGTGGCCAGCGCGAACACCAGCTCGTTGGTGAGCGGGGACAGGTAGTCCATGCGGGTGACGTTGGTGCCGCCCTGGACGTAGGTCAGCTCCTCGCCCGTCTTCTCCATGCCGGTGTGCAGGTACCCGATGACCGGCTTGGTCCGCAGCACCGTCTCGCCGTCGAGCTCCAGCATCAGGCGCAGCACCCCGTGGGTGGACGGGTGCTGGGGACCCATGTTGATGATCATGGTCTCGTCGGAGGACCGCTCGACGTCGATGTCCCCGGCGTCCAGCACGCCTCCCTCGGGGATGCGCAGCACCGCCCCCACCTCGCGACCCAGCTCCGCCGCCGAGGTGGTGGCCCGGGGCGCCAGCTCCTGCGCGCCCTCGGACGTCTCGGCGGACGCGAAGCGCTGGGCACGGCGGATGCCGTCGGCGGGATGCCCTTCGCTCATCTAGGCCCCGGGGCTTCTTTGAACTGGACCGGCACCCGGCCGACGCCGTAGTCCTTGCGCAGCGGGTGGCCCTCCCAGTCCTCGGGCATGAGGATGCGGGTCAGGTCCGGATGGCCGGGGAAGCGGATGCCGAAGAGGTCGAACACCTCGCGCTCCATGGCCTCCACTCCGGGGTAGAGATCCCACAGGGTGTCCAGCTCCGGGAGCTCGGCCGGCACCTGCACCCGGACACGGACCCGGCGGCGGCGGGCAATCGAGAGCAGGTTGACCACGACCTCGAACCGCTCCGCCCCCACCCCCGGCGGCAGGGCGCGGCCGGGATGGCTGAGGTAGTCCACCGCGGTGAGATCGCTCAGCTGCTCGAAGCCGGAGGCCTTGTACTCCCCGCCCAGCTGGTGGTAGCTCGCCCGGGGGGGGAAAGCCACCTCCTCGGTCCACCGTCCCGGAGCCCTGGGCACCTCGGGCATGCCCGAGCCGCCCGGCGCACCGGCGGCCTGCTCCGATCCGGCGGCCCCGGAGGGTCCCGCCGGCGTCGGCTCGGTGGCGCTCATCGCGGCGTGGCGACGCGGACCGCGTCCGGCGCTTCGGGCACCCACCCGGCGAGCTGCTCGCCGCGGGACGTCCGGGCCAGGCGGTCGGGAGGGCGGGTGATCGCACCGGTGCGGATCTTCTCGTGCAGCGTGAGGATCGAGTGGAGCAGGGTCTCGGGGGAGGGGGGGCAGCCCGGGGCGTAGACGTCCACGGGCACGACCTGGTCCACACCCTGGACGATGGCGTAGTTGTTGAACATGCCGCCCGTCGAGGCGCACACGCCCATCGAGATGACCCACTTGGGCTCCATCATCTGGTCGTAGACCTGCCGGAGCACCGGGGCCATCTTCTGCGAGACCCGTCCGGCCACGATCATGAGGTCGGCCTGGCGGGGGGAGGCCCGGAACACCTCCATGCCGAGCCGGCTGATGTCGAAGTCCGCCGCGCCTACCGCCATCATCTCGATGGCGCAACAGGCGAGCCCGAAGGTGGCCGGCCAGACGCTGTTGCGCCGTGCCCACTTGACCAGGTCCTCGAGCCGTCCGGTCAGGAAATTGTGCTGGAGGTCCTCGAGACCCATCGCTGCGACCCGCCTACACGTTCCCTAGGCCGCCCGATCGGGGGCGGGCGCGTCCGACGACACGCGGGCGATGGTGGAGTCGGTCGTCCGGGCGGGCACGCCGGGCTCCAGCCGGCGGCCGGGCCCCCACTGCAGCGCCCCGTTGCTCACCAGGTAGAGGAACGCGACGAGAACCACGGCGGCAAAGACGAGCACCTCCACGAGCCCGAAGACCCGTAGCTGCCGGAACACGACGGCCCACGGGTACAGGAAGACGACCTCGATGTCGAAGATGATGAAGATCATCGCCACGAGGTAGAAGCGGACGGGGAAGCGGGACGGTGGCTCCCGGTCCGGGACGATCCCGCACTCGTAGGGGGCCACCTTCTGCGCCGTCGGCCTCGCCCGGGGTGCCAGCAGCTTGGATGCGCCGAACGAGAGCGCTGCGAACAGCGCTCCGAGCACCATAAGAAGGAAGATCGGGAGGTACTGGTCCACGACGTCGACGTTCTAGCACGGGCCACTTCGCGGGGGCACATCCGCCGCGGCGCCTGCAACGCCACCTGCGACGACGGTTGCAGCGGGGGTCGGGCACGGGCGGCGCCGGCGGCGGGCGCCCGACGGGGCGCGCCTACGATCCGGGGATGACCCCCGCCGACGCTCCCTCCCCGCCGGGCACCGGGCGGCGACGCCGGAAGGCCCCGCGCGTCCACGACGTCCTGGTGGTGGGGGCCGGCCCGTCGGGGTCCTCCTGCGCCTTCTGGCTGGCCGACGCTGGGTGGGACGTGGCGGTGGTGGAGAAGAAGCAGTTCCCGCGCGAGAAGACGTGCGGGGACGGGCTCACCCCCCGGGCCGTACGGCAGCTGGCCGACATGGGACTCGAAGAACCGCTCCAGGGTGCCCACCGCTACGAGGGGCTGCGGTCCTGCGGATGGGGCCAGGTGCTGGAGATGAGCTGGCCCAGCCATCCGGTCTTCCCCTCCTACGGCTACACCATCACCCGGCACGACCTGGACGGCCTGGTCGCCGAGCGGGCGACCAAGGCCGGCGCGACCGTGCACCAGCACACCGAGGCCATGGCCCCGCTCCTGGACGGCGGTGCGGCCTCGGGCGGTGCGGCCTCGGGCGGCGCGGACGATGGAGCACCTGAAAGTGCCGAGCCGGGGAGGGGTGCCGAGCCGGGGAGGGGTGCCGGCCGCGCCCAGCTGCCCCGGTGCCACGGCGCAGTGGTGCGCGACATGGACAGCGGCGAGACCCGGGAGATCCGGGCCCGCTACGTGGTGGTGGCCGACGGCTCCAACTCGCGCTTCGGCCGCGCCCTGGGGACGATCCGGCAGAAGGGATACCCGCTGGGGATGGCCTTGCGCGGCTACTACCGCTCGCCCCGTCACGACGACACCTACATCGAGTCCCATCTGGACATCCGGGACGCGTCGGGCGATGCGGTGCCGGGCTACGGCTGGATCTTCCCGCTCGGCGACGGCCGGGTGAACGTGGGCGTCGGCCTCCTCTCGACCGATCAGCGCTGGAAAGGGGTCAACACCTCCAGCCTGATGGACGCCTTCGTGGCCGGCGCACCCAGGAGCTGGGGCCTGTCCGCCGATACCAGGCTCGGGCCGCCCACCGGCGGCAAGCTGCCCATGAGCATGGCCGTGGGACCGCACACCGGCGAGAACGTGCTGCTCGTCGGAGACGCCGGCGGGTCGATCAACCCGTTCAACGGCGAGGGGATCTCCTACGCCTACGAGACCGGCCGCCTGGCCGCGGCGTTCCTGGGCGCCGCCCTCTCCGGGGAGGGCCCGGGGGCCCTGCACCGCTACGACCGCCATCTGGCGGAGGCCTATGGCGACTACTACCGCCTGGGGCGTGCGTTCGTGCGGCTCATCTCCAACCCGGCCACCATGCACTGGTGCGTGTCACTCGGTATGCACTCGGCACCCGTGATGAAGGAGCTGCTCCGCCTCATGGCCAACCTGATGCGCCCCGACGCGCCGGGCGCGGCCGAGCTCGGCTACGACGTCTTGCTGCGACTTGCCCGCTCCATGCCCCGCGAGCTGGCCGCCACCCTGCTCTCCTCCTGAGGATCGGGGCTCCCTGCTGCCCTCCTGAGGATCCCGGGCCGGAGGATCAGCGCGCCGCCGAGGCGGCCACCTCCTCTTCCAAGGTGGCTGCCAGTGCTCGGGTGACACTCTGGGGGAAACCGGTGGTGCTGAAGCTCACGAGGGTCGACTCCACCCGGAGCCCGGTAACGAAGACGAACCCGAGCTGGACGCTCGTCGCCTCCCCCCGCACGTCCAGCGGGAGCTCCAGCACCAGCCCGGTGGCCCGGATCCCCGCCCATCGGGGAAGCGGGACGGCGCGGATGCTGGCTTTTCCCGCGGTGACGCCCGAGGGCGCCTGCGACGCGGCCGACCGGGCCAGCTCGGCACCAACCGCGGACCCGAAGCACGCTGCGAACCCGGGGCGCTGGAGCTGGACGACGGCCCGGCGGACCGGGCCGGCTGTGGCATAGACGGTGGTTATCGAGGCCACCTGCATGGCGGCCCCGGTGGCGGGCCCGGCGAACGTTCCCGAGGAGGAGCTGGCCAGCGGCACGGGCCCGGCGGACACGAAGGGGACCGAGGCGGTGCCGACCCCCAGGCACCGTGAGTAGCGGGCGGTGGTGGCGCCTGGCGCGGTCGTGGCAGCACCAGACGACGCACCGGAGGCATTCAGGAGCCCGCTCAAGGGCCCGGACGCTGTTGGGGCCGCCGTCCATCCCGCCGGCAGGTCGGCGCGGCGCAGCGCGACGGCGCGGGCCACCGTGCGGGCGGCGGTGACGGCGGCGGAGCGGTGCGACCCGCGCGTCCGCGTCCCCCCCGGTCCGGGGGGTACGTGGATGGACGATGCCATCAGGAGCGCGGCCCCTACCAGGACCAGGGTCAGGACGGCGAGCCACGCGACCGTGACCGCCAGCGAGCGATCGGCGCGGGCCCGGCGCCTTGCCGCCGCCCTCCCGGCCCGGGCCGGCAGTGGCGGCAATGCCGGGGAGTGCCCGGCCCGAGCGGGCGCGGGGGCCGAGGCGGGCGCGGGGGGGGCCTCCCTGGCGGGGGCGGGGGCGGGGGAAGTGGCGGCGCCGGCCACGGGACCCGGCACGCGGGTGGAGAGCAGGTGGTCGACGGCGACCGCCCGAACCGGCGGCATCTGCTCCCGTGGGACGAGCCAGCGGACCAGGTGACCGGCAACCGAGGCCGAGACGGCAACCGCTGGCGCCCCGTCGTCCAGAAGTCCGCTCTCGCCGCAGCGGGCCCAGCCGACCGAGGGCCAGGGGACGAACGTCGGAGGACCCGATGGGGCGGTGACGGTGAGGCCCTCTGCTCCGACAGCCAGAGCCACGCCCGCCACCACGGTGGCCGGGCCCCGTGTGCCGGTCAGCTCCATCGTGACGCCCGTCAGGACCAGGCCGCCGGCACCGCCGCTCGAGGAGGGCGCGGTCACCGCACCATCGTACGGCGCGGCATCCCCCGTTCCGCAGATGGTTCGAACGGGACGGGACGGTCCTACCCGAGGCCGGAGGCGACCTCGGCCGCGGCGTCGGCCGCCACCTGGACGGCTCTCGCCAGCTCCCGGTCGCCATGGGCGAAGCCGGGGAAGAGCACCTCGTAGGGACCAGGCGCCAGGGCCACGCCTCGGCGGAGCATGGCGTGGAACAGACGGGCGTACACGCCGTTGGTGGCCAGCACGCGGGCGCCTTCGTAGTCCGACGGCAGCTCGACCGGAGGCCCCGGCGGCCCGACGAAGAGGCCGACCAGGGGGCCGACGGACCCGGTGGCCGCCTGCAGCCCACCGTCAGTCACCGCGGCGGCCAGCGAGACGGCGAACGACCCCGCACGCGCCTCCAGCTCTTCGTAGTGGCGGGCGGACACGAGCTCGAGCACCGCCAACCCGGCCGCGGTGGCAACCGGGTTCCCCGAGAGGGTCCCCGCCTGGTACACCGGCCCCAGCGGGGCCAGCACCGCCATCAGGTCGCGCGGCCCGCCGAGGGCCCCGATGGGCATCCCCCCGCCGATCACCTTGCCGAAGCACCACAGATCCGGCGTGACGCCGGACCGGGCGGTGGCTCCGCCGGGTCCGAGGCGGAAGCCGGTGATCACCTCGTCGAAGACCAGGAGTGCGCCCGAGGCGTCGCACGCGGCCCGCAGGCCCTCCAGGAACCCGGGTGCCGGCGGCACGAGGTTCATGTTGGCCGCCACCGGCTCCACCACCACGCACGCCACGTCGTCCCCCAGCTCGGGCACCCGGTTGTAGGGCACCACGAGCGTGTCGGCCACGGCCGCGGCCGGGACACCGGCTGACCCGGGCAGCCCGAGCATGGCGACGCCGCTGCCGCCGCCGGCCAGGAGCACGTCGGAGTGGCCGTGGTAGCAGCCGTCGAACTTGACCACCCGGGCCCGGCCCGTGGCCCCCCGTGCCAACCGGACCGCGCTCATGGCCGCCTCCGTCCCCGAGGAGACGAAGCGCACCTGCTCACACCCGGGCACCCGCTCGCACATGGCCTCGGCCAGGAGGACCTCCCCCGGCGTCGGCATACCGAATGAGCTGCCCGCGGACACCGCCCTCGTCACCGCTTCCACCACGTGCGGGTGGGCGTGGCCCAGCAGCACGGCGCCGTAGGACTGGACGAGGTCCAGGTAGCGGGCGCCCTCCACGTCGTAGACCCAGGGACCCTCACCACGGACCGCCGTGAAGGGCGTGCCGCCCACGGAGGCGAACGACCGCACCGGCGAGTCCACGCCGCCAGGGATCACCCGGGAGGCCCGGTCGAACCAGGCCAGGTTTGTCGAGTCCACGACCGGCCCGGGGCCGCCCGGGCCGCCGCCCTCCGCATTCCAGCCGCGCCGGCCGAGCTCGGCGGCCTCGGCCGCCGGTGAAGCGCCGTCAGCCACCGAGCACCTCGGCCACGTCGGCGGCGAAGTACGTGAGCACGGCGTCCGCCCCGGCCCGCTTGACGGCCGTCAGCTGCTCCAGGGCCACGGCCGGGCCGTCGATCCACCCGTTTGCCGCCGCCGCGTGGACCATGGCGTACTCGCCGCTCACGTGGTAGGCGACGAGCGGCACGTCCACGGCGCGGCGGACGGCGGCGATCACGTCCAGGTACGTGACCGCCGGCTTGACCATCACCATGTCCGCCCCCTCCGCCAGGTCCAGGGCCACCTCGGCCAGCGCCTCGCGCCCGTTGCCCGGGTCCAGCTGGTAGCCGCGACGGTCACCGCCGCCGGCGATGCGGACTCCCGCCGCGTCGCGGAACGGGCCGTAGAGGGCGGACGCGAACTTGGC
>DAHUZE010000031.1 GCA_027306755.1 Acidimicrobiaceae bacterium
CAGCGATGGCCCTCGTACCCGTCGGGAGGGAGCTCACGGAACGGCCGAGGCCGACCACGTCGTGCCCGGTACCGAGCAGCTGGGCCGTCAGAGCACGTCCGACAAAACCAGAAGCCCCGGCGATGGCAACGATCATCGGGAACCTTTCCGAAGAGAGGAACCCAGTATCGCAGGTCAGCAGCCAGGCACCCGCGTCGCTCCCGAGCGGGTGGTCGGCGTACGCTCGACGCTCTCCCCGATACCATCCTCGGGCGCGATGGATCCTGGCGAACGACTCGCTCTACTGGCTGCCCGCCAGTGGCAGCTCCTCCGCCTACGTCGTTTCGCCCAGGCCGACAGGACGCTGCCGATGAAGTGATCGCCAGTCGTGTCGTCCCAGCTGAACGACCGGTTGTAAGTATGAGATATCCATGGCCCGATTTCAACGAGCGACGCAACATGGTCGATCCCTACGTGCTCTACCTCGGCCCCTATGCGCATTCCGGCCGGCACCCTGCTCGAGGTGTTGACCGCCGTCGACGCGCTTGGCGAGGAGATCGCCTTCCACGCCATGCTGATGCGTCGAAAGTACAGGAGGCTGCTTCCATGACCGAACCCCGCAAAGCCAAGACCGGAGAGACGATGGACGAGAACTCCTGGCGGCGGGCCGAAGAGAAGGCCGATGCCGGCCTCGATCCCTCCCGGCTGCGACGCCGTGTCGGTCGACCTACTCTCGGCGATGAGCCGGCAGGGCTGACGGCCGTCCGTCTCCCGCCCGAGGTCCGCCGGGCACTCGACGATCGGGCCGCCGAAGAGCAAACCTCCTCTAGCGAGGTCATCCGCCGCGCCCTGGAGCAGTACCTCGCGAGTTAGCAGGTCACTCAGACAACGTGCAGAGAGCGGCCAGCAGGTCATCCGAGTTCGACGAACCGGCTGCGCCGGTCGACCGGCCATCGCGTCACACCCGAGCCGTACCGTTCGGATGCTCAGGCAGACGCGTGAGCCTCCCTCCAGGTTCTCCGGCCGGTTGTCGTCCCGCACGCCGTTGAGGTGGTGAACGGACTCGCCGCCTTCGCTGCCTACTCCGTGGGGTCCCCCAGCTCGTCACGGCTCAGGACCCTGCTGTCGAATGGCGGCAGTGAGCTCGGCAAGCGAAGTCGATGCGGACGTCAGCGCACGCCGCTCCGGCGCGATCGGCGTGGAGATGACCCAGGGTCCCCGACGGAGGAACACGGCAAACATGCCCGCCACCTTGGCGGGGAGCACGTCGTTGTCGAGGCGGTCCCCGACGTAGGCCACCTGCTCCGGGCGCAGACCCACCTCGGCGCTGACGCGGTCGAAGTTCAGCCGCCAGCTCCAGCGTGGCCTGCCCGAAGCGTGCCGCCCAGCGAGCAGGACAGCTCATCTGCAACATCCTCCCCCGCCGCACCTCGCGCGACGAGCGCCTACGGGAGCTGCTCGATCATCTGCAGGAGCTCTTCGCGGCGGAACCCCTGTTGTCGTGCGAACTGGACCAGCTCGCGCACCCGAGCAAGGACTGCACCACGCTCGGGTGAGCCCGCCACGGTGATGCCGTGGCCCCGCCGGAACTCCAGCAGGCCCTCGTCCCGGAGCATCCGCAAGGCGCGGAACACGGTATTGGCATTCACGCCGAGCACCGCTGCCAGGTCACGTGCCGGTGGCAGCCGCTCTCCCGGACGGGCTTCCCCTTCTGCGATCGCACGCCTGATCTCGGCCGCCACCTGCTCGTGCAGCGCAGTCGCTTCCTCTCTGTCAACCCGGACTCGCAGCATGATGCTATCTATGATAGCACTAGATCCGGATGGCACCGTACGGGGGAGTCGCGGGCCCGAACCACAGGCCGAGGGCCTCGCGAAGGCCGCGGTCGGTCCCCTGTCCGACCCATGCGACGTAGCCGTCCGGCCGGACCAGCACGGCGGCCGGCGCAGTGGTCGGGCCGAGCACCGGCAGCTCCCACCGGCCCTCGTAGCTGGCCGCCACCACCCGGACGCGGTCGGCCCACGGCCCCACGTCCAGGTCTGCGGCCTGTGCGAACTGCACCAGGAATGGGCGCGCTGCGTGCATCAGCTCGAACACCCGCAGCCGGCCGTCCGCGGTGACGATCTCCAGGTCGGGCATCCGCCGACCGAGGAGGGGGTGCCCGTCGCCGAGGTCGTAGTGGACGTCCAGCCCCGAGATCAGCCCGGCAACGTGCACACGCGGCTCGTCCATGACCGCCAGGTCCGCGACGAGGTCGGCCAATGCCTCCATGCGATCGTCGCGGCGCTGCAGCACGGTCTGGGCCATGGTGTGCCGGAGGACGCGTGCCGTTTCTGGGTGGCGCTCCGCCTGGTAGGTGTCCAGGATGCGTTCGTCACAGGCGCCCTCCACCACCTGGGCCAGCTTCCAGCCGAGGTTGACGGCGTCGTGCACACCGAGGCTCAGGCCCTGGCCGCCCGCCGGGTAGTGGATGTGCGCGGCGTCGCCCGCCAGGACGACCCGGCCGCTGCGGTACGTGGCGGCCTGGCGCGTTGCGTCGGTGAACCGGGAGATCCACCTGGGTTCGTGCACGCCGAAGTCGGTGTCGTAAACCGATCTGAGCGTGGCGCTCAGGTCCTGCAGCGTGGGCTCGGTGCCAGATGACAGCTGCTGCTCGGTCACCACGACCCGGAACGTCTCGCCGTCCTCCAATCTGTGCAGTCCGTGAACGCCCGCGGCGTCGTGGCGGACCCCTGGTGGCGGCTCCTCGGTCACCTTGACCTCGGCGATGAGGTTGCTCCGGGTGGCGTCCCATCCGGGAAAGTCGATCCCCGCCGCCTTCCGGATCAGGCTGTGGCCTCCGTCGCAGCCCACGAGGTACTTGGCCCGCATCGGACCGCCGTCGGCGAGCCGGACCGTGATCCCCGAGTCGTCCTCGGCAAAGCCCGTCACCTGGCGTCCGTACAGGACCCGCACCGCCAGCTCGGTCATCCACGCGGCCATGATCCGCTCGACCTGGTTCTGCCAGATCCCGAGGGAGTACGGATGGCGGGTCGGGAAGTCGCTCATGTCGATCACGGATGACCCGAGCCGTGCCGCCTGCACCACCGCGCCCTCGGCCAGGAACCGCTCGGCGACCCCCCGCTGATCCAACAGCTCGATGGTGCGCGCATGGATACCGCCGGCCCGTGAGCCCACGAGCACGTGGTCGGGCCGGCGCTCGATCACGACCACGTCCACTGTCGCCAGTGCCAGTTCGGCCGCCAGCATCATCCCCGTCGGCCCTCCACCAGCGATCACGACGTCGTGCATGACGGGCATTGTCAGCACAAGGACGGCCCTTGTGGGAAGCCCCCCCCGGCGAGGTACGCTGGTTCACGAGAGGTTCCGGACCGAACGCCTGGCTCCGCGGTTCGCCATCACGCACCTCCGAACCCCGCGACCCCCGGTGCCCGTCACCTCTGAATCAGGGTCATCCCCGATACCCCTCCCGCCGCCGGTCGTCCATGCTGTGGTTCGGAGACCGCCGGCCGCCCCACCGGCCGAACCCGGAAGGGACGACCATGATCGAGGCTCGGAGCCTCAGCAAGCGCTACAAGGACAAGCTGGCAGTCGACAACCTCACCTTCCAGGTGCGGCCCGGCGTCGTCACCGGCTTCCTCGGCCCCAACGGGGCTGGCAAGTCCACCACCATGCGGATGATCATGGGGCTCGACGCACCCACGTCGGGCGACGTGACGGTCGATGGGCGCCATTATCACGACCTCGGCTGGCCACTCCACGAGGTGGGCGCCCTTCTGGAAGCCAAGGCCATCCACCCGGGGCGGAGCGCCCGGGCCCACCTCCTCATGCTGGCCGAGTCCAACCGGATCCCCCGGCGGCGCGTTGACGAGGTCCTCGAGCTGGTCGGCCTCACCTCTGTCGCCGGGCGGAGGGCCGGCAAGTTCTCCCTCGGCATGGGCCAGCGCCTCGGGATCGCCGGAGCACTTCTCGGTGATCCGGGCGTGCTCCTCTTTGACGAGCCCGTCAACGGCCTCGACCCCGACGGGATCCGATGGGTGCGCAACCTGCTCAAGGGGCTGGCCCGCGAGGGTCGCACCGTGTTCGTGTCCAGCCATCTCATGAGCGAGATGGCCCTGACCGCCGACGAGGTCATCATCATCGGGCGCGGCCGCCTGATCGCCCAACGCCCCGTGGGGGACCTCCTGGACCAGAGCGCCCAGCGCTTCGTACGGGTCCGAACGCCGCAACCCGACATCCTGGTTGCCGCGCTCGACGGCGCAGGCGCGACGGTCGGCCGGGAGGACGACGGGTCCTTGACGGTCAGGGGAATGGACGCCACTGCCATCGGGGACCTGGCCGCACGGGTGCAGGCCGTGCTGCACGAGCTGTCCCCGCAGTCCGCGTCCCTGGAGGAGGCCTACATGGAGCTGACCGAGGAGAGCATCGAGTACCACGGTGCCCAGCCGATGGTCGCGGCCGCCGCTGGAGGGAACCGATGACCGTCGCCGCAACCAGCCCGCTGGACGCCGCCCCCAGCACACGCGTCCCTGCCGGCCGGTACCGCATCACCGACCTGATGCGCTCGGAATGGACGAAGCTCCGGACGGTTCGATCGACCATGTGGACGCTGGGCGTCACCATCGTCGTGGGCATCGGCGTGAGCGCGCTGGCCACCGGCGAGACCCGAGCCCACTGGTCGTCGATGTCGCTGCCCACACGGCTCGCGTTCGACCCCACCAGGGTGAGCCTGACCCCATTGTTCTTCTGCCAGCTGGCCCTCGGGGTGCTCGGCGTCCTCGTGATCAGCGCGGAGTTCGGCACCGGCACCGCACGAGCGACCTTTGCCGCGGCGCCCCGGCGTGTCCCGGTGCTGGTGGCCAAGACGATCGTGTTCGGGCTGGTCGCCCTCGTCGTCTCCGAAGCGACCGCGTTCCTCTCCTTCTTCGTCGGCCAGGCAATGCTGACCGCTCCGGCCACCCATGCCACGCTTTCCACCCCCGGTGCGCTCCGGGCGGTAACCGGCACCGGGCTGTACCTGGCCGTCATCAGCCTGTTCGCTCTGGGGCTGGGGACGATCCTGCGTCACACTGCGGGAGCCATCAGCGCCTTCGTGGGAGTCCTGCTCGTGCTCCCGATCATCATCCAGGCACTTCCCGGCTCGGTCCAGAACGAGGTGACCCGGTTCCTTCCGGCCCGTATCGGCGAGGTGATGACGAACCCCCGCGGGGTGCCGCTCCACGCGTTCTCGGCATGGCCCGGACTGCTCCTGCTGTGCGGCTACGCAGCAGCCGCGCTCGTCGTGGGCGGTGTGCTCCTGGTCTCGCGCGACGCATGACGGCTGGCGCACAGAGCCGGCGCCGGGCGGTCCTCGATCAGGCGGTGGGGGTGCGCCACCCCCGTCGGAATGGGAGCCGCCAGCTCCGCGGGGCGATCAGATCGTCGATCGTCACCGGACCCCAGCTACCGGACCAGTAGGGCAGGGTCACGGGGGGCTCACTCAGGACCGGCCTCGAGATCTCCCACAAGCGCTCGATCCCTTCGGCGCTGGTGAACAGCGTGTGGTCCCCCACCATGGCGTCGTGCACGAGGCGTTCGTATGCCTCGAGCACGTCAGCTTCCCGTCCCGTCTCGTGCAGGGCGAACTGCAGGCTGAGCTTGTCGAGCTTCATGCCGGGACCCGGGCGCTTGCCGTAGAAGGACAGGGAGAGCTTGGACGAGTCCGCGAGGTCGAAGGTGAGATGGTCCGGCCCCTCGGTGCCTACGCCCGATCCCGCCGGGAACATGCTCTTGGGCGGCTCGCGGAAGGCGATGGAGACGATGCGGGCCCCCTCGGCCAGCTGCTTCCCCGTGCGGAGGAAGAACGGCACGCCGGCCCAGCGCCAGTTGTCGATGTCGGCCCGCAGGGCAACGAAGGTCTCGGTCTGCGAGCGTGCGTCCACGCCCGCCGTGCTGCGGTACCCCTCGTACTGGCCCCGCACCACGTGTGCCGGATTGATGGGGAGCATGGCCCGGAACACCTTGTTCTTCTCCTCGCTGATGGCCTTCGGCTCGAGCGCCGTGGGCGGCTCCATGGCGATGAAGGCGAGGATCTGGAATAGGTGGGTCACGACCATGTCGCGGTAGGCGCCGGTCTCCTCGTAGAAGGCTGCCCGGCCGTCCACCGAGAGGGTCTCGGGCACGTCGATCTGCACGTGGTCGATGTGGTCCCGGTTCCAGATGGGCTCGAACAGCCCGTTGGCGAACCGGAACGCCAGGATGTTCTGGGCGGCCTCCTTGCCGAGGAAGTGGTCGATCCGGAAGACCTGGTCTTCCCGGAAGATCTGGTGGACCGTGGCGTTCAGCGCCCGGGCGCTCTCCAGGTCGCGGCCGAACGGCTTCTCCATGATGATCCGGGCCCGGTCCACGAGATCGGCCTCGGCCAGCATCCGCACCACCGGGCCGGCCGCCGTGGGCGGAATGGAGAGGTAGTGCAGGTGACGTGCCTCCCGGCCCAGCTCCTTCTCGTGGAGCAGCACCTGTTCGCGCAGCCCGGCGGGCCCGGCTGACGTCGGCACGTACGCCAGCCGGCGGCCGAAGTCGTGCCAGCTCGAGTCCGTGACCTTCGCACGGCCGAACTCCTCGACAGCCTCGCGGGCCAGCGCCCGGAAGTCGTCGTGGCTCAGCTCTTCGGTCGCCACGCCCACGAGGCGGTAGTCGGGCAGCAGGCCGGCCTCGGCGAGGTGCAGCATCCCGGGGAGGAGCTTGCGCCGCGCCAGGTCGCCGGTCGCCCCGAAGAGCACGATGACGTGGGGCAGCAGTGGGGCTGTCACAGAGGCCGCGGGTGCGTCCGTGGGCTCGTCGTCCCGCATCTCAACCATTCCCATCATCTTTGCGCGTGCGAATGGTCATCGTGCGCACGGCGGGCCGGGTCTTCCGAGAGCCGCCGGCACCCAGGCCGCGGGTTGTCGCTGTCCGCCGGCGCGGCGGAACCGATCGGTCCGAGGTCCCCGCGCCACCCGGGCGATCAAGAGCCGGTCGCCACATCGAGGGAGACACCGCTGCCGCGCCTCACAGCTGACCCGGCGTCCGGACGCTCGCCCACCACGGTCCCGACCCGGACCGAGTGATCCGCAACGTGCCCGATCGTCCCCACGGAGAGGTCCGCCCGGCGGAGCTCGGCCTCGGCCAGTGCCTCGGAGCGCCCGATGACGGTGGGAACCTCCACCACCGCCGTGTCCCCGCTCCGAGGGGGACGGCCGGTGGCGGCAACCACCGTCACCGATCCCGCTCCCACCAGGGATATCGCGATGATCGCTGCCGCCCCGCGCCGAAACCGGGACCGGCGCGCCGACCAGGGGTGGAAGGAGTGCTCCTCGGCGGCGATCTCCTCGGGTGACCCGAGGGCCGCCAAGACGGCACGGACTCGGGCCTCCGACTCCGCGGGCATCTCGAGCCGCGCCAGCTGGATGCGCTCTCCGACGTCGCGTACAAGTTCCCGTCGACGTCGCTCGGGAATGCCGATCAGCGACTCGTCCAGACGGTCCAGATAGCCGTCCACGATGACGTCGAGGACCCGTGTTCCCATCAGCCGGCCCGCGCCCACGATGAAGGCTTGCTGCATCCGGCCTTGCACGCTCGTGCCACCGGCGTCGACGCTACCGGTCCCGAGGCGTCGGCGCGAGGCCGGAGCACAGGAGCCCTCCCGACCGGCAGACCCTGGCGACCCATCATCGGCAGGATCGCCCGACATGCGAGCTGTGATCGGCCCGAACCGCCAGCGCGCTTGGTCGCCGCTGACAGCGTCACCAGGCACGATGCGAGTGCGGTTTATGCGGAGGGTGCAACGGCAACAATGGCCCAGTGGCTTGGCGCCAGCCCGACCCCATGCACAGCCCGAGCGGCCCTGCGTCCGGCGAGCCCGACCGGCGGGCGCTCGATGCGATGGCCGCGGCGGTCCGTCGGGCACGGGAAGGGGCGGTCTCGTCCGGCGGGCCGGCCGGTCCGAGCCTGCCGGCGGTGGCGCCCGGTCCGAGCCTGCCTGCGGTTGCGCCCGAGCAAGCGATCCCGGACGCAACCGGGGCGCTGCCGACCGAGTCCATGCCCGCCCTCCTCGCACTCCGGGCAATGGCCGCCGTGCGATCGTCGCCCGATTCGACCCCGCGCACAGGATCGCCGACGGCCCGGGTGCGGCTTGCGTCGGACGGTCCGGACCCGACCGCGGTGCTGACCGACCGGCCAACGCGCCGGACGACGGCATCCGGTGCAGGACGGGCGGCCGGGGGGCGCCGCCTGCTCTGCTCCAGCGCGACATCCGCTCCTTCCCGGCCGGTGCCCGCAGCACCTCTGCCCCGGCGCGATCCTGAGCGTGCCGCGGCGGGTCCCGTCGCGGTCCTTGGCGGTGGGGCGGGGCTTGTGGAGCCGGCGCTCTTCAACGAGCTCACGCCACCTCGTGAGGGAAGGCATGCCATGGCCGCGCCGCCATCCCGGTCTCGCTCCCACGGCCGCCACCGCGTCGTGGTGGCCGTGATCGTCGTGTCGGTGGCCATCGTGGTGACCAGCGGCCTGGAGGCGGGGCTGCGACTGACGGCCTCGTCCACACGGACCGTCCCCCCCGCCGCCGGCACCCGCACCCCGCCGGGTCACTCAGGACCATCCGGCCAACGCACGGCATCGGGCACAGCGGGGACCGCGGCTCGGGCCGGCGCGGCCAGCTCTGCGCTGAACGGTGCGCGAGCCGGCGGCTCATCGCCGGCGGCTCAGGCTGCCGGGCTCGGGACACTCCATGTGAGCTCGGTGAGCCCATCGAAGGCGGGCGTGGGCCAGACGGTAACGGTCAGCGGATCGGGCCTGTACAGCTCGAGCGGCAGCGTGGTCGCCTACCTCGGTGGAACCCCCGCCTCCACGAGCTGCTCATCGCAGAGCAGCTGCACCGCCACGATTCCAGACCTGGGCGTTCCCCACCGGACCACACTGTCCATCAGGACCGCCGGCGGCACGTCCAACCACGTCGCGTTTGACTACACCTGAGATGCAGGACCCCGCCAGGTGGCGGGTTGCTCAACGTTGCGGGACGCCGTCCCGGCTGCGGGTTGCTCAGCGTTGCGGGATCCCGTCCCCCGCACGTGCCAGCCAGGATGGGCCCAGGTCCTGCACCGAACGGCACCCGAGGAGCAGCATCGCGCGGCGCATCTCCCACTCGAGCAGCTCCAACACCCGCGTGACGCCATCCTCGCCCGCAGCGGCCAAGCCGTAGAGGTACGGGCGCCCCACCATCACGGCACGAGCCCCCAGCGCCAGCGCGGCCACCACGTGGCTGCCCCGGCGGATCCCGCCGTCAACCAGCACCTCAGCGTCCCTGCCGGCGGCATCGACCACCTCGGGGAGCACATCCAGGGTGGCCGGCCCCCCGTCGAGCTGGCGGCCGCCGTGGTTCGAGACCACAACGGCGTCCGCGCCCACTTCGATCGCCCGGCGGGCGTCGTGGCCGCCGAGAATGCCCTTCACCACCAGGGATCCCGGCCAGCGGGCCCGGAGGTGGGCCACGTCGCCCCAGGAGAACGGCGATGCCACCGCTTGGAGCATGCCGCTGCCGTGTCCGGCCGGACCCGCGCCGCGGGTGCTGAGCCGCAGGCCAGTGGCCGCCAGCTGTGCGGCCCAAAGAGGCCGGCGCAGCACCTGGAAACCGAGCGGGACGGCGTTGCGGGTGTCGATCCGGAGGGGAGGCGCCACGCCGTTGCGAACGTCACGCGTGCGGTTGCCGAGCGCTGGCGTGTCGACCGTGATCACGAGCACCTCCACGCCGGCGTCCAGCGCCCGGCCGCAGAGCGCGTCCGCCTCTGCCAGCCCGCCGGCCGCGTACAGCTGGAACCACATCGGCACCCCGGCCGCCGCCGCCACGTCCTCGACGGGACTGCCGGCCACCGTGCTGAGCACCGACACCGTGCCGCGCCCCACCGCGGCCCGCGCCACGCCGGCCGGGCCGTCAGGATGGAGCAGCCGGACGAGCCCGCAGGGCGCCAGCAGGACCGGCAGGGCGACCCGCGTGCCCAGGACCGTGGTATCGAGCCGCGGCTCGAACGGCCCGCCGGCCATGCGCGGGCGAAAGGTGACCCCGGCGCAGGCCGAGGCGTTGCGCGCCATCGTCACCTCGTCGTCTGCCGCGCCCTCCACGTAGTCGTAGACCACCGCGGGCAGCCTGCGGCGCGCTGCGCGCCGGGCGTCCTCAACACTGTGGAGGCGGGTGGCAGCCCGCTCGTCGAGGGATCGGGAGAGGCGCCGGACGATCGTTGAGCGGGTTGCGGGGGCGGGTTCTTTGGGGGTCATGTCAGCTCCGGTGCACGGTGGCGGCGCCGGCCTGGTCCCGGGCCAGGACCACGAGGGTGTCGATGTTCACGTGGGGAGGGCGGGTGACGGCAAAGGAGACGCAGTCCGCAACGTCGTCGGCCGACAGGGGGGTCACTCCCTGGTACACGGCAGCCGCCCGATCGGTGTCCCCACGGAACCGCACCGTACTGAACTCGGTCTCCACCAGGCCGGGGTCGATCTCGGTTACCCGCACCGGCCGGCCGAGCAGCTCCAGCCGGAGCACCTTGGTCATGGCCCGCTCGGCGAACTTGGCCGCGTTGTACCCGGCGCCTCCGACGTAGGGCTCGTAGCCGGCGATCGAGCCGATGGTGACCACGTGGCCGTTGCCGCTGTCCTCCAACCGGCCGAGGAGGGTGCGGGTCATGCGCAGGGATCCCAGTACGTTCACCTGGTACATGGCCATCCAGTCGTCCTCGCTGGCCTCGGAGATGCGGTCGAGCCCAAGCGCTCCGCCCGCGTTGTTGACCAGCACGCGGCACGCCTCGAGTTTGTCGCAGAAGCGGGTCACGGATTGGGGATCGGCCACGTCGAGGGTTGACCACCGGGCGCCGATGGCACTGGCCAGCGTCCCCAGGCGGTCCTGTCGCCTCGCCCCCAGCACGACCTCGAAGCCGTCGGAGGCCAGGCGTCGAGCCGTTGCCGCCCCGATGCCGCTGCTCGCGCCCGTGACGACCGCTACTCCCAGGCTCCCGCTCATGGTCACGACGCTACGAGCCGGCCAGCCCGCTCGGGGCTCATCCCCGGCAGGGGTCGTACCAGGGCTGCTCGCCATCGGCGTTGTAAAGGGCGATCGCCAGAAGGTCCTGGTCCGTGGGCGACGCGTGGTTGGGCGGCACGCCCACCAACGATGGCAGTCCTGCCAGCAGCGCTGCCTCGTTCCACGTGGGTTGACTGAACTGGAACGCTCCCATGTACTGCCCTGTGGGCGACACCGCCTGGTAGTCGCCGCCCGACTCGGCCTGGACCACGCAGGTCAAGAATGCATTCAGCACCGGCGTGCCTCCGCTTCCCCCGCCGGTCACCCCACCCCCCCCGCTGGCCGTCGATGCCTGGCCGCCTGCCGAGCCGCCCTGGCCGCCGCTCGGCGCAGGGGCAGCTTGGGCCTGGGCCTGGGCTTGGGCCTGGGCCAGCGCTGCGGCTTGCTGCTGGGCCTGCTGCGCTTGAATGGCGGCCGCCAGCTGACCGGTGACCTGGCCCTGCTGCTGTCGGAGGTTGGACTGCGTGCTCTCCGCGTTCGCGAGCGCAGCGGCGGCTTGTGCCTGGGCCTGCTGAGCAGCCGCCTGCACACGCTGCTGTGTCGCCTGCTCCTGGCGCAACGCCTGCCTATCCGTCTGCAGGCGGTCCACCGTGGCGTTCAGGTTGCCGGTCATCACCTGGTCGTAGAGCAGGGTGGCGCTCTGCGATGTCTGCGCGGCGAACAACGAGGCCGTTCCCGCAGCGGTTCCACCCGAGACGTACGCCTTGACGGCCGCTGTGCGAAGGTCCGCCATGTCGGTGGCGATCCGGTGGCGCGTCGCCTGCACACGGCTCTCGGTGGCCACCAGGGCTGCATGATCGGTGGCGACCGTGGCCGTCGCCGCGACCTGCTGCTGCTGGTAGCTCGAGATCTGGAGCTGCTCGAGCAGCATCTGCTGCGCCAGCTGGGTCGCCTCGGTTTGCAGGGTCCCGACGCTGTTCGCGCTTGCTGGCGCGGCGGGGCCGAGCAGCGTTGCGCCGAACATCGCTGCGACACCGAGGCAGCACATCATGCGCACGCAGGCCGACCCCATGCGCACTCCGACGCGCCGCCCCGCGTCAGAACCGGCCGTGGAGGCACTCCAGACGACGGTCACGGGGACCCTTGTCTATCGAGGACGACCGTCCGCGTCAAATGGAGTCCCGGCCACAATTGCACCGATCCGCGGGTCCACCCATGCCGGCCGGCGCGCCGCGGCAGGCAGACTGGGTGCATGGCGCGCCACCGTCGACCGCACCGGCCGCTGACCCTGGACGCCTCACACTGGCGGGCGGACGGGCAGCCCAAGGTCCGGTTCACGTCGCGTGCGGAAGCCCTTTCCGCGTCCTACGAACGGGAACGGGAGGCGGGCTCGGAGCTGGGCGTCTACCAGTGCGCCTTCTGCCACGGGTGGCACATGGGCCGGCGCTCGGGGCGCCGGGACGGCCCTGGTGAGGGCTGAGCCGGTGGCGCCGTCCCGCGTCGCTTGCCGACGCGGGTCGGCCTTCCGCCAAACCGGCGTCGAGCTTGCACCCGGTGTCGAGCTTGCTCCCGGCGTCGAGCCGTGCGGCGATGGCTCCACATAGACGTACTTGCCGCCACGCAGCCACGATGCTGCTGCGGCGACCAGGCAGGCGACGAGCGCGAAGTCGAACGCCTCGTGGAGGCCGTTCCTGAAGGGCGTGATGATGAGATGGGGGAAGAACGAGCGTCCCGTCAGCGCGTGGACGCTCGACGAGGGGAGGTGCGACAGCACGCCCGAGCCGAGGAGGTGCTGGATCGGGCTGTAGCCGAGGACCGCGGCAAAGAGGATCGAGACCGGGGGAAGGCGGCCCACGGCCTGCGCCGACTTGGCCGGGACGCCGTGGGCCGCAAGCCCGTGCTCGAGGGCGCCCGGGAGCGTGCTCGAGAGCCCGATGATCATCAAGGTGAAGAAGACCCCGATGGACAGGACCTGGGCCGAGTTCTGGAACGTGGAGTTCATGCCTGATCCGACCCCGCGATGCTGCGGTGGCAGGCTGTTCATCACCCCGGCCCGGTTCGGCGCGGCAAAGGCACCCATCGCCAGTCCGTTCATGAGGAGCAGCAGCGCGAATGCCCAGTAGGGGAAGTTGATGGGCAGGAGCTCGAGGAGCGCGAACGACGCCGCGGCGCCGAGCATCCCCCCGGAGGCGAACGGCCGGGAGCCGAACCTGTCAGACAAGATGCCAGAGACCGGGCCGGCAAGGAGGAAGCCGCCGGTCAGCGGCATCATGTAGATCCCGGCCCACAATGGCGTGGCCGAGAAGCTGAACCCGTGCAGGGGCAGCCAGATCCCCTGCAGCCAGATGATCATCATGAACATCAGGCCTCCCCTGCCCATCGACGAGAGCAGCGAGGAAAGGCTTCCAGCGGTGAACGCCCGGATGCGGAACAGCTGCAGACGGAACATCGGGTCCGGCACCCTGGTCTCGACGAGAGCGAAAGCGGCCAGCAGCACGGCTGCTCCGGCGAAGCAGCCGTCCACCAGCGGGTTGGCCCATCCCATCGTGGCGCCCCCGTACGGCTGGATGCCGTACGTGATGGCCACCATGAGCGCCACCAGGCCCAGTGAGAAAGTGACGTTGCCGGCCCAGTCCAGCCGCGCATGGGCCCGCCGCGGCACCTCACGCAGCTTCGTGTACGCCCAGATGGTGCAGAACAGGCCGACGGGGACGGACACGAGGAAGATCAGGCGCCACTGGATCGGCGCCAGGACGCCACCCAGCACCAACCCGATGAACGTCCCGCTGATGCCGGCGATCTGGTTGACCCCCAGC
The DNA here is from genome assembly GCA_027306755.1 of Acidimicrobiaceae bacterium. Classification (GTDB taxonomy): domain Bacteria; phylum Actinomycetota; class Acidimicrobiia; order Acidimicrobiales; family RAAP-2; genus JAJYVT01. Next base: position 13,819 of record DAHUZE010000031.1, read on the forward strand.
GCCATCCCGCGCTGGCCCGGCGGGAAGGCGTCGGTCAGGATCGCCGACGAGTTGGCGATCAGGAATGCCGCGCCCACTCCCTGGAACAGGCGCATGACCACCAGCCAGATCGCGGCGGCCGTCCCGTGCATCCACGTCAGGGTCAGCACCAGCGAGAAGAAGGTGTAGACCGCGAACCCGAGGTTGTACATCTTCACCCGCCCGTACATGTCGCCGAGGCGTCCCAGGCTGACGACGAGCACACTGGTCACGACCATGAACCCGAGGATCATCCACAGAAGGAAGAAGCTGTTGCCGGGCTTCAGTGGATCGATGCCGATCCCCCGGAAGATGTCCGGCAGGGCGATCAGCATGATGGAGATGTCGATCGTCGCCATCATCATCCCGAGGGTGGTGTTGGTGAGGACGACCCACTTGTACCGGCCGCCGGCGTCCGCCGACCCTCCCGCCGGACCGTCGCCGCCGCCGTTGCTGTGGGCGGCGGCAATCGACGGAGCACGCACGAGTCGCATGGACGTTCACGTTAACGGCAGGATGCCCCGATGTGGCCACTGAAGCGCCCCGCTGCCCCGGCGGCCAGGGCGGCGGTAGCCTGGTCCCGATGGACGAACCCCTCGGGACCAGCGGATCAGCCGCCGACGGGTCCCTGGACCTGGACCTTCTTGCCTCATCGCTCCAGGCCGACGACGGAGACGTCCGGGTTCTGCTGCGGGCCCTGGTGACCCGGTTGGCCGGCGCCCTCGGGAACCGGCTCGAAGTGGAGCGCACCGGGCGGTTCCGCAAGAGCGAGGAGATCCGGCGGGTCTCGATCCGCCTGGGCGACGACCAGCTCGACGCCGTCGTGGACCGGGGAGCCCTCGAGTGCACCGTCAGCCGCAGCAGCGGCGGGATCCGCATCCGCTCAACCCGGGTCTCGCTGGACGAATGGCTCCGGCAGCTCCTCGGAGCTCTGCGTGATGAGGCCGCGACCACCCAGGCCACCCGAATGGCCCTGGAATCCCTGGTGATCGGAGGATCATCGTGACCGACCACCATCCGCAGCCCGAAGGGGCGCCGTCCCCGGACGAGCCGACCGGCGCCCCGGCACCGGGCCACCTGCCCGAGGGGCTGCCCCCCGACGCGAACCGTCGGCTGGCCGAGCTGGAGGACCGGCCGGGGCACAAGGGCATGTTCACCTCGGACCTGTCGGTGAACGAGTTCCTGCTCATCAAGGAGGTGGGGTTCCACCCGCTCGGCTTCGTGATGGGCAGCTCCATCTACCACATCGGCATCCAGACGCGCCGATGGTCCCAGAGCCAGGAGCTGTCCAAGCTCACCGAAGCGATGTACGAGGCCCGGCAGCTGGCGATGGACCGCATGGACGCCGAAGCCACCGAGCTCGGTGCGGACGGGGTGGTGGGCGTACGCCTGGACGTCAACTACTACGAGTGGGGATCGGACACCGCCGAGTTCATCGCCGTGGGAACGGCCGTCAAGTCCGAGGACGGCACGTCGTACCGGAACCGGCAGGGCAAGCCGTTCACCTCGGATCTCTCCGGCCAGGACTTCTGGGTCCTCATGCAGACCGGCCACGTGCCGCTGGGACTGGTCATGGGAACCTGCGTGTACCACATTGCCCACCGTGGAGTGGGCCAGACCCTCCGCAACGCCGGGCGGAACGTGGAGCTGCCCAATTTCACCCAGGCTCTGTACGAGGCGAGAGAGCTGGCCATGACCCGCATGCAGGACGAGGCCAATGCCCTGGATGCCACCGGCATCGTCGGTGTCCGCCTGGAAGAGAAGACCCACATGTGGGGCGACCACACCATCGAGTTCCTGTCGTTGGGCACCGCTGTGGCCGACACCGCCGTGGACCACACGATTCCCCAGCCGCAGACCATCATCTCGCTCGACGGGTGATGACACCCACCCCGGGCGGGACAGCGCTCACCACACCCGTGCCGGGCGAGGCGCCGGGCCTCCCGGAGGCCGCGACCCGGAGGCTGGCCGGTGGCGCCTGGTCGTCGGCGCTCTCGGTGACGGACTTCGCCGCCTGCCTGGACATGGGCATGCGACCGCTCGGCGTGGTCCAGGGCTACTCCGTCATGCAGTGGAGCTGGTACATGACCACAGGCGGGTTCGCCGGGATGGGGTACGGCGGAGGGCTGGGCGCGGGGTGGGGTGGGGGCGGCATGCAGCAGCGCCGCCGGGGCCAGTACGTGGAGCAGTGGCAGTGCCCGCACGGGTTCGTAGGCTCCGAGCACCGCATGTACGGCATGAACTACGAGCTGACATGGCTCGAGCAGAGCTGGGCCACCGGGTGGGGCCTGGCGATCGGGCGCATGGTGGAAGAGGCCACGTCGCTGGGCGCCACGGGCGTCGTGGGTGTCGTCGACGACATGCGGCCGCTGGTCAGCGCCAACACCGTCGAGTTCCGGGCCACGGGCACGGCGGTCGCGGTGGACGGGGCGCCGCCCTTGGGGGCTCCGTTCACCACCTACTTGTCCGGGCAGCGGCTGGCCAAGCTGTTCGAAGCCGGCTTCGCGCCGGTGTCGGTGGTGGCCACCCTCAGCGCCGTCCAGATGCTCGGGTACTGCATCACCAACTACCAGCTGGCCGGCACCGCTCCCGTGGGGTGGTACGGGGCAGGGCGGGGCGCCGGCGGCGTGGGAGCCATCGATCAGGTCAACCGGGCGCACGCCGCGGTGCGCCGCGTGGCCCGGGAGCGCATCCGCACGCAGCTGGGGGCCGACGTCCTCCACGGCGCTTCACTGGAGGCGTCCGAGCGTGAGATCGGCGAGGGCGATCTCACGATCCAGTGCCAGCTCAAGGGAAGCCGGGTCCGCCCGTTCAAAGTGGCCGATCCCATCCCCCACCCCTCACCGGTGGTTCGGCTCACGTGACCCGCACCATGCTGGGCCGCGGGGGGAGCGTCGGCCGATGACCGCCCGCGACGAGGTGCGCCAGGCCATGACCGTCCTGGCCCGCGGTGAGCCGGGGGCCGGGCGTGGCACGACGTCGGACCTCACGATCGACGAGACGCTGCTGCTCCATTCGATCGGATGGGAGCCGGTGGACATGGTGTTCGGCGTCTCCTGGTGGTCCATTCCCTGGGGGGTGTGGCAGTGGACGACCGGGGAGGTCGACGCAGCCTCAACGGCGTTCGCCGGTGCGGTCGACCAGGCCGCGACCCTTCTCCGGGCCGAGTGCGAGAAGGCGGGGGGCGCCGGCGTGCTCGGGGTGGAGGTGGACGTGCGAGTGTCCTCGCATCACGCATCCGTCGAGCTCTCGGGTACCGCGGTGCGGCGTTCAACAGGCGCCCACACCGGCTTCGAGTTCATCTCGGACCTCTCGGCCCGGGACTTCGTCCTGCTCACCCGTTCAGGATGGTGGCCCCTCGGCCTGGCGGCCGGTGCCAGCTTCGTGGTGGCTCCCCGCCGGACGGCGCGCCAGTGGGCGTCCCAACAGGGCCAGAATGCCGAGCTCCCGAACCTCACCCAGGCCCTGTACCTCGCTCGAGAGGGCGCCATGGAGCGGATGCAGCAGGCCGGCGCGCAGATGAAGGCCGACGGGATCGTCGCCGTGAAGCTCCGGGAGGGACGGGCCAGCTCGAGCATCCGGGTGATGCAGTTCGTCGCCATCGGGACCGGCGTCCACCTCGGGTCCGGCGAGCACCAGTCCATCACCCCCGCCATGGTCGTCTCCCTGGACGAGCAGGTCCGGCAGTTCGATGTCAAGAGCCTCCGCGCCCCGGGACGGCGGTGACGCGGCGGGCCTGGGTCAGCGGCGGGCCTGGGTCAGCGGCGGCCCATTGTGTTGATCAGCTGCGTGGCCGATGAGCGGAAGTAGTCGAGCATCTCGGCCTCGTCCTCAGCCGGGAGTCCGGCGGCCCGGACGGCGGCCTCCATGTGCGACAGCCAGGCGTCCCGCTCGGGCAGGCCGATGGCGAACGGAGCGTGGCGCATCCGGAGGCGTGGATGGCCGCGCACCTCGCCGTAGGTGCGGGGACCGCCCCAGTACTGGACCAGGAACATGCGAAGGTGATCCTTCGACGGCTCGAGGTCGGGGGGGTAGAGGGGCCGGAGGATCGGGTCCGCGTCCACACCCGCGTAGAAACGGTCGATCAGGCCGTCGAAGAACGACGCTCCGCCAGCACGCTCGTACATCGACGCCACGTCCACGACGGTAGACGGTCGGGCTCCGCCGCCGCGCGCCCCGCGGGGAGGCTCCCACGTTGAGCCGGCTCGCCTGTTGCCCCGTCCAAGAGGCGATCGGACGTCGCCTAGAATCTCGGCCGCGCACGGCCGGCCTGACAGCAGTTCCGTACCAATGCGGCGTTAGTTCAAGGGTAGAACCTCTGCCTTCCAAGCAGACGATGCCAGTTCGAGTCTGGTACGCCGCTCTCATGCTCAGGACGCCGGACCCGATGGCAGTTGCTCGGAGGGTCGCGCCCTGGCATCCTTGAGTCGGTACCGCCCTTGCGGCGGCACCATCTGGTCGGCACTCGGCGGAGGAGTGGATCATGGATCACAGGTGGAAGATCCGGGCGTCCCTGGGCAGCGTGCTCATGTTCGGCGCACTCCCGGTCATCACGGTGGCCGGCATCGGCACGGCCGTCGCATCGGGCCAGGCGGCCGGCGCCACAGTCACGTGCGTGCCGGCGGGGACCACGGGCCTCACGGCGTCCAAGGTCGTCAACGCACCGGCCACGCTCTCGGGAACAACCATCACAGCTGCCGGCTGCGACCTGGGCATCTACGTCGCACCCACAACCTCCACAGTGACCATCACCAACGTGACGGTGACCGGGGCGAACGACCATGGCATCTTCGTCCAGGACGCGTCGCACGTGACCATCGCGACATCGACGGTCACGGGGAACGGTCTGGCGCCCACCAAGGGAATCAGCGAGAACAAGGCCATCGAGCTCGTGGGCACCTCGGAGTCCACGGTGCACCACAACACCGTCACGGGCAACCTCGCAGACGGTGGGATCGGCGTCGCGGACGACGGGACGATCGACCCAGGAGCCCCTGCCGCCGGAGCTGCGCACACCGCAAAGACAGACACGGTGTCCACAAACACCATCAACGGCAACTATGGCGGCTGCGGCATCGTCTACGCCGCGTACGACGCCGGACCCACAACCGGCGTCAGCGGCGGCACGATCTCGGGCAATACCGTGACCGGGGCTCCCGGGCAGTTCGGGCCGCACGGTCCGGTGATCAGTGGCGTCGTGGTGGCGGCCGACGCGCCGGGGGCCGCAGTTTCCGGGGTGACGGTCACGGGCAACACCATCACCGGCGCGGCCATCCCCGGCGTCGTCGTCCACTCGAACGCGCCCGGCGATGCCGTCTCCGGGGTGACGGTCTCCAAGAACACGTTGTCCGGGGACGACTGGCTGTCCACCGACGGCCCCCCCGAGCCGGCCGGCGTCGTGGTGGCGGCGTCGCCCATTCCCCCGCCGGCGGGTCCGACGCTGAGCGGGACCACGGTCACGGGCAACACCATCAGCGGGGAGTTCGACGGCATCTGGGTGGCGGGTGCGCCAACAACGGTGAAGAGCCCCAACACAATCAGGACGTCCCCCGGGGGCAACGCCACCTATGTCGTGCCGCGCGCCGGGTCGGGCTACTGGGTGACCGCCGCCGACGGCGGGATCTTCACTTACGGGAACGCGGCATTCTACGGGTCCATGGGCGGGTCGCACCTCAACGCGCCGATCGTGGGCATGGCGCCCACGCTCGACCAGGGGGGCTACTGGCTCGCCGCCTCCGATGGGGGAGTCTTCAGCTTCGGGGATGCCGCCTACTACGGGTCCATGGGCGGGACGCACCTCAACGCGCCAATCGTGGGCATCGCGCCCACGCCGGTCTCGCCGGCACCTCCGGGCGGCACCTCAGCGCCGGCCGGAAAGGGTTACTGGCTCGTCGCGCGGGACGGCGGGATCTTCACCTTCGGGGACGCCCACTTCTACGGGTCCATGGGCGGCACTGCGATCAACGCGCCGATCGTGGGCATGGCCGCCACCCCGGACGGCCACGGCTACTGGGAGGTGGCGTCCGATGGCGGCGTGTTCACCTTCGGTGATGCCGCCTTCTACGGGTCCATGGGCGGGTCGCACATCAACGCCCCCATCGTGGGCATGGCCGCCACCCCGGACGGCAAGGGGTACTGGTTGGTGGGCGCGGACGGCGCCGTATTCACCTTCGGTGACGCCGGGTACTTCGGGTCCCTGGGCGCGAACCCGCCCAAGGCGAAGATCGTCGGCATCATGGCCGCGCCTGACGGCAGGGGCTACTGGGTGACCACCGCCAACGGCGGGGTGTACGCCTACGGCAGTGCCGGGTCGATGGGGTCGGCCAATGGCTCATCGCTCAACGCCCAGGTCGTGGGCGCCGCTGCGCTGGGCGTCACGGGGACGGCCTGACGCAGGACGAGCCTTTCCGCCGGCCGGCGCGGGAAGCAGGGGCCAGGGGCTTCACAAGCGAAGAGCGGAGGACACCTCCCGGGTCCACGGGTCGACCGACGGGGTAAGCGCGAGACCGAGATCAGCTCGGTTGTGAGACGACGGTCACGGCTCCCAACGGTTCGAGCGCGGGCGCCACAGCCGCCGCGTCTCCGACGACGACCGTGGTCATAACTGCGGGACCGAGGAACCGGGCAGCGGCTGCGGCCACGGCGGGTGCGTCCACTTCTTCCAACTGCGCCAGGAGGTGCTCGAGGTATCGGGGCTCCAAGCCCTGGGAGAGGAAGCCGGCGAACAGCCCGGCCAGGCCGGCTTGGGTGGCCGCAGCCATGGACAGCACGCCTCCCAGGTAGCGGCGGGCCTCGTCCAGCTCGGTGGGAGTGACCTCGGTCGTGGCCATCCGCCCCAGCTCGTAGTGGATCTCGGCGAGCGCCGCCGCGGTCACCTCGGTGCCGACCTCCGCCCGCACGGCGAAGGCAGCCGCCAGCCGCCGTTCGTCGATCCCTGCGTGGGGTGAATAGGTGTAGCCGTGCCGTTCGCGGAGGTTGTCCACGAGGCGGCTCGTGAAATAACCGCCCAGGATGGTCGAGGCCAGAAGGAGGGCAGGGAATGCCGGGGCGTCCCGCCCTGGGCATCGGGTACCGATCCGGACATTGGACTGCACGGCCCCCGGCCGATCGAGGAGCACGATTCCGCTGCTGGGTGGCGGGGCGTCGGGCTCTCCCAGGACTCCTCCGCCCCCTGATGCGCCGTGCCAGCCGGCGAAGAGCTCCTCCACGAGCCCCGTCAGCATGCCAGGTTCGACATCTCCCACCGCCACGAGGACACTGCCGGAAGGGACCACGCGCTCGGCGTGGAACCGCGACAGGCGGGCAGACCCCGTCCGTCTGATCGCCGAAGGCGACGGGAGCGGGTCCGCGTAGGGATGGCGGGGGAAGAGGCGGGCGTCCAGGCCGCGTGTGGCGATGGCCGTCGGGTCGGCTGCCTCCTGGAGGATCTCCTGGACGACCCGCTCGCGCTCCCCCGCCACCTGGGACCGCGGGAAGGCGGGATGGGCGATCACGTCAGCCATCTGGGCCAGCGCTTCGGGCAGCACCGAGGTGGGCACCCCGGCGGACATCGCGAGGCCGTCCACGCTGGCGCCCACGCCCACCAGCATGCCGAGGGCCTGGAGATCGGCCGCCACCTCGCTGGCGGAGCGGCCGCCGGTCCCGGCCAAGAGCGTCTTGGGCAGCAACCGGATCGCGGGATTGTCACGCGCCGCCACCCCACCCAGGGGCACCCGGAGACGCAGCTGGACCAGCGGAACATTGGGCCGGCGCACGGCGACGATCCGGAGTCCGGCGGCCGTGGATCCGTCCACGACGTCGCTCAGGTCTACGACCGGCAGGGGCCCGGCCGCGGGGACGGCGCTCACGAGCCCGCTCCCGGGACCAGCGTGCACACGGTCCTGCGATCGGGGCGGAACCACGATGCGGCGACCTCGGGCACGAGTGCCGAGGCCTCGGTCAGCCGGTCCACGAGCTCGAACGCCAGCTGCGGGTCGCCTCGCTGCTGGGCGAAGAAGGCGGCCTGGACGGCGAGGTTGTACTTGCTGTCCAGAGCCATCCAGTGGGCCGAGGCTGCCTGGGCCAGGACTGGCGCCAGCGCGGCGGCGTCGGTGCCGGCGGCGATGGAGGCGAGCTCTGCGTCCACAGCGGAGATGATCGTCTCGGTCAACTCCTCGTCGGGATAGTGGGCGATGAGCGCTACATAGTTGGGGTCTCGGCTGTACCAGGCGGAGTCCAGACCTCCCCAGATCGCCCCGACGTCGGCGGCGATCTTGTCCCGGCGCACGAGCCGGTCGAAGAGGCGGGACGCCGGACCGCCCGCCAGGAGGCCGACCAGCAGGACCGTGGCGAAGTACCTCCGGGCGTCTCCCACCGGGTCGGGGACCCGGTAGCCGAGGGCCACCGCCGGCAGCGGTGCCAGCTCGTCCACCCGGCTGTGGCGACGCTCCCCGTCTGCCATGGGCTCGGCGAAGCTGGGGCGCTCGGGGACGGCGCGGGGAGCGACCGGCCCGAAATGGCGCTCCGCCAGCAACAGCACCTGCTCCGGATCGACCCCGCCGGCAACGCTCAGCACGGCATTGGCCGGAGCGTAGTAGGCGTCGAAAAACCCTTGCACGTCTTCGAGGCTTGCCGCGTCCAGGTCCTCGAAGCTCCCGTAGCCGTTATGGGCGTTGGCAAAGGTCCGGAACATGAGCGGCGGGAGGTCCTCCAGCCATGGGAAGCCGCCGTACGGCTGGTTCAGGACGTTGACCCGGATCTCCTCTTTGACCACATCGATCTGGTTGGCCAGGGTCTCCTCGGTGATCCGCGGCGCCCGCATCCGGTCGGCCTCGCAGAAGAGCGCCAGCTCGAGGGCACTGGACGGGACCTGCTCGAAGAAGGCAGTCGCGTCGGGACGGGTGAAGCCGTTGAACACGCCGCCGTTGCCCTGGATCAGCCGGCCGAAGTCTCCTTTTGGGAGGTGCTCGGAACCCTGGAACATCAAGTGCTCGAACAGGTGGGCGAAACCCGTCGAGCCCTCGGGCTCCGAACGGAACCCCACGTCATACAGGACGGCCACGGCGGCAACGGGCGAAGAGGGGTCCGGCGCGACCAGCACCCGCAGCCCGTTGTCCAGCGTCGCCTGTTCGATCGTCGCCACTGGTCCTCCCTGCCGTTGGCCATTCGCAGGTTAGGCGACCACAGGACGCCCCCGGGTTGGAGGGAGCCGGGGGACCGACCGGCGGCGCACCGGCGGCATCACGCTTCCGCCTCGACTCCTCCGCCTTCGTCAAGTGCCTCCAGGATCTCGGCCGGAGGCTCCGCTGTCGGTCCCCTGCGCAGCTCCTGGACGATCAGCTGGAGGGAGCCTCCGACCGGGATGGCGATAAGCGCGCCCACGAACGCACCCAGGCCAGACCCGACCTTGGCACCCAGCGTGGCCCCCACCAGTACGGCGATGAGGACCCACAACGGGCTCAATTGCACCGTCCGGCTCATCACAAGTGGGTACAGCACGTGGTTCTCGATCTCCTGGTAGACGAGGAACGCGATCAGCATGACCAGCGCGGCCCCAAAGGAATGGAAGGCGGCGATGACCACGACGGGCGCTCCGGCCAGCAGGCCGCCCACGAGCGGCAGGAAGTCCACGAGCCCCACCCACAGCCCGAGCAGCAGCGGGTAGGGCACACCCAGCAGCTCGAGAGTGATGCCCACCGCCACCCCGGCAACCACCGACGTGAGGAAGTCGCCGAACATGTAGCCGGTCACCGACCGCGACACGTCCCGGTACACCTTGGCCACCCGGGCCGCCGTGGGCGGCGACATCGTCGAAAGGATGCCGCGTCGTAGCGAGGGGCCCTCCAGGAGGAGGAACAGCGTCAGCACGATGACGGCGGCGATGCCGACCAGCGTGGACAGCGCCGTGGCGCCGACCGAGAACGCCGCAGCCGGCTTCAGGCTCCTCGTGAGGTCCGACGCCAGTTTTGGGGCGTTCTTCTTGACCCAGGTCTCGAGGTGGAAGTGCTTGAGCAGGCGACCCATGCGCCCATGGCCGTGCTCGGCCTGGCGCACCAGCGTCGGCAGCTCCTTGGCGAAGTGGGTGATGGCGCTCACCAGCGGCGCGGTGAAGAGGGCGATGATCCCTCCCGCCACGACCAGGCCGGCGACGAACACGATGATGACCGCCCCCCCGTGGCCGACAGGCCCCCGCTGGACCAACCGCACCACGGGCGCCAGCAGCAGGGCGAAGAAGAGCCCCATCACCAGCAGCAGGACGATCTCGCGGAGCGCCACCAGCAGCCAGATGGCCAGCAAGTTGAGATCCAGGATCACGAAACCGACGAGGAAGGTGGTCAGGATGGTCGCCAGCGGGACGCGCCGTCGTGCCGCGGCTCGCCACATGTGGCTGCGGTAGGTCTCGTCTCCGCCCGGTGCCGATCCGTCCGGCAACCCGCCGACGCTCATCTTGACCCCACACGCCGTGGCATCAGAGGGCCGCCCCCGCCACGTCCCGGACGGCACTGTCCTGGGCACCGGTCATCGCGCCCGCATGGTACGGCACGCGGCCGTCGCCGCCGCGGACGTTCGGGGTGGGGCACGGCACGGCCTGGCTGCCGGCCGGGCGATCGGAAGTGGTCGGGGAGGTTGAGGTGGCCATGGGGGCGCCGGCGTGCTTCCCTCGTGCGGGTTGCGTCAAACCGCTACGCGGCAACCTGGGCCCCTGGCTGCGACGTTTCGCAAGGCCAACGATGGGTGAGGCGGCGACAGGGATGGCCGCGGGATCGCGTCGGGGATCGCGTCGGGTGCCTCGCCTCGATCCGCCGCACAGCACGGTACGGTGCCCCGGATGCGGTCGAACCACGACGTCGATGCCACGGCGCTGCACCCGCTCGCTGCCGTGGTGGGCGACGCGGCTGCCGGCCGGTTCCCGCCGCCCGATACCCGGTGGCACCGGCTCCCGCCGTGGCGCCCGGGGCTGGAGGCCGTCGTCGCGTTCACCGCCCATGCCGTGCTCTGCGTGGACGACGACGTGGATGACGCCGTCTTGGACGGGTTGGGCGTGGACGGCGTCGGCGGCGCGCACATGCCCGGGGTGCTGACCGCGCTCGCCGGACCCGGGGGCTGGGTGGACAACCTGGACGTGCTCATGGTGCACCCTCCCGGCGTCCAGAACGGCGTGGGACCCCTGCACGGCCCCTCCCTGGTCGAGCGCCCGGACCTGGCCGGCGAGCCCCGGGTTGTCCACGCCGCCCTTGCACGGGACGACTTCACGGTTCTCGGCTACCCCGACGCACGGCGCGCTGCCGTGGCCGTCGTCGGCCGCGGCCTCGCTGGCATGACCGAGCTCAGCTACGAGCTGGAACCCGAACGGCGTGGCCGGGGCGAGGGCGCGGCCCTGGTGCAGGCGGCCCTCCGGACCCTCGGGAGCGAGGTGCCGGTGGTGGCCCGCGTGGCTCCCGGCAACGCCGCAAGTCTTCGAGTCCTTCTGGCCTGCGGCTTCCTCCCAATCGGTTCCGTGCAGCTCGTCCGACGAACCCCCGGCTACGTGCCCAGGGCCCCGGGATAGGGAGCCGAGGCCATTCCGGCCGCCGTCTCCAGCACCGGGTGCGTGCCGCCGTCGGGCCCGCACACGCCGCGTGCCGGCACGATGATGTCGTCGATGATCCCGTACGCCTTGGCGTCTTGGGCGGTCATGAAGTAGTCGCGGTCGATGTCGTGCTCCACCTTCTCCAGCGGCTGCCCGCTGTGGAAGGCGACGATCTCGGCCATGCGCCGGGTGGTGACCAGCACCTCGCGCAGGTGGATCTCCATGTCTCTCGGGGCTTGCCCGGCGCTCCCCCGCACAGGATCATCGCCGCCGCGGACAGTCCCATGCCCACGCAGATGGTCGACACGGAGCACGAGACGTGCTGCATCACGTCGTAGATGGCCATGCCCGCGTACGACAGGCCCCGCGGCGAGTTGATATAGAGGGCGATGTCCCGTCCGGCTCGTCAGCCGCGAGGTAGAGGATCTCGGCCACCAGGAGGTTGGCGATCTGGTCATCGACCTCCTGGCCCAGGAACACGATCCGGTCCTGCCGGGCTTCAAGGAGATGGCTGGCCGGCGGCGGGCCTGGCCGCAGCCGCCGCCCGCCTGACGGCACGGGCCAAGCACAGGGGTGCGTCAGCGGGCGAGCGCCTCCGCGTGAGCGATGGGGACGGGCTCTAGCGGCCCGGCCGGCTCGAACCCCAGCACCCGCCCGTAGAAGTACAGCTCGGCCTCTGCCGTGCGCCGCACGTTCTCGGCGCGCCGGAAGCCGTGCTGCTCACCTTCGTAGGCGATGTAGGCGTGCGGGATCCCCCGCTCGGCCAGCGCCGAGACCATGATCTCGGCTTGATCGGGGGGAACGACCTTGTCCTCCAGCCCCTGGAAGATGATGAGCGGGGTTGCCAGCTTCTCTGCGTGGAGCACCGGCGACCGGTCCCGGTACACGTCCTCTGTCTCCGGCCAGGGTCCGAAGAGGCCATCGGTGTAGCGCGACTCGAACTTGTGCGTCTCCTCCACGAACACCATCGTGTCGGCGATGCCGAAGTAGCTGGCGCCGGCGGTGAACACGTTGGTGAAGGTCGCGGCGCAGAGCGTGGTGTACCCGCCGGCGCTGCCGCCGTGGATGAGGAGGCGGTCGCCGTCCACCCGGCCGGCGTCCACCAGGAAGCGGGCCGCATGCACGCAGTCAGCCAAGTCGACCACGCCCCATTTCCCCCGGAGCCGCTCCCGGTACGCCCGGCCGTACCCTGCGCTCCCGCCGTAGTTGACGTCCACCACCGCGAAGCCCCGGCTGGTCCAGAACTGGATGCCGTAGTTGAGGACGGTCCGGGCCATGCCGGTGGGACCGCCGTGGATGCTGACGATCAGGGGCGGCCGTTCGCCCTCCGGGGCTTGGACGTCCCCATTGGCGGGCGCGTAGAAGATGGCGTGGGCGGTGAGGCCCCCGTCGGTCGGGAACTCGATCGGCTCGGGCAGGGAGAGGTAGGAGCCCCCCACCGTGTCCTCCCTGGCGCGGCGGAGCACCTCGATCGAGGGCGCGCCATCGGCGCGGGGAGCCGGCAGCCCGATGCGGACCACCGCCAAAGGCTCGGATGCCGAACCGGTCACGGCCAGGACCGACCGGCCGTCGTCAGCAGCCCGCAGGTTGGCGATCTCCGTGAGCGGGGTCGGGATCTCCGCGAACCGGTCTGCCCCCGGGTGCAGCACGCCCAGGCGGCAGAAGCCGCGGTCGAACCAGGTCCCCAGCACGGTTCCGTCGTGCCCGACGGCATACGACGACGTCCCGAACACCCAGTCCGGAGCTCCGAGGTCGAAAGGCATGGGGGCCAGCGGTCGGTCAGGTCCGCCGTCGGCGCCTGCGGCATACAGGTTCCAGAAGCCGGTCCGGTCGGACACGAAGTACAGCGAGCCGTCGGGGCCGAACTTCGGCTGGGTGGCCGACTCCGAGGAGCCGCCGGCCAACCGCCGTCGCATCACGACCGATGGTTGGCCGTCCGCCTGCTCGCGCAGCTCACCACACCACACCTCCGCCTCGTCCCAGGGCATGTGGGGGTGGTCCCAAGTGACCCAGGTGAGGCGGCTGCCGTCGGCCGAGAGCGCGGGATGCGCGAAGAAGTCGTGCCCATCCAGCAGGACCGTGGGGTCGGACCTTCCGTCGACGGGCACCGCCACCACGTCGTTGACCACGCCCGAGGGGGTGTCCGGATCAGGATGGCGCTCGCGCACCGCGATCAGGTACCGGCCTCCCCCGGCTACGACCGGGGCGGCGAACCGCACGGCGCGGGGAGCCGGAGGCTCAGGGGTGATGGGCTCGGGCTCCCCGCCCGGTTCCACCCGGTAGAGGCGTTGGTCCGTGTAGTTCGAGAAGTAGACGGTCTCGCCGTGGACCGTGAAGCAGAGGCCCCCGTACTCATGCACCAGGGTGCGGGCGCTGAACTCCGGGCCGAAGACGTCTTCCGCGCGGCTCCCGTCCCCCCGCGACCGCATTACGACCAGCCGGCCTCCTTCGGCTGGCCGGCTCTCGATCCAGTAGGCCTGTCCGGCCACGAGCATTGGGAAGGACAGTCCGACGGACCCTTCGACCAGCAGGTCGAGGGTCAGAGGTGACGGCCAGGCGCCGAACGGCGTGGGTGCAGGCATTTGACCACAATAGGCACGCCAACCCGTCCGGGCCTCTCGCCGCGTCGGCTCCTCGCGGCGTCGGCCGCTCGGCCCCCTGGCCCGTCAGTCAGGCGACAGTGGTCAGTCGTCCAGGACGTCGGCGAGCCCGGCGGCCTCGAAGATCCGCCTCGTCGCACCGCGGGCACCCCGGATCTCCAGCCGGTGGCGGCGAGTGAGGATGGCGTGGCGAGCCAGCATGAGGGCCGAAAGCCCGGTCGAGTCCACGAATTCGAGCTGCGAGAGGTCGGCCACGACGACCGGGCCGGTGCAGGCCACGAGTCGTCGCTCGACGGCGTCGGCGTGGACGAGGTCGAGCTCGCCCGCGAGCACGACGACGTCGGCCCCGTGGTCACAGCTGACGTCCATCGTGAACGGCTGGGAGATCATCTCGGGTACGGCTACGCCTCGTCCGCGGGGATCTCCTCCCACCATTGGCACCACCAGTTGCCGCCCACGAGGATCCGCAGCTTTGGGTGCCAGCAGTAGGACAGGTCGTTGTACGGCTCGAGGTAATAGCGGCAGTTTTCGCACCGCTCGTCGCCCGACGGATGTCCCCGCAGCACGGCGTTCTCGGCCATGTGGCGGAGCTCCAGCGACAGCTTCTCGTCGACCTCTTTGGGCTCGGGCTCGGGAATGACGTAGTCGGACACGACGAGAACCTATCTCGCCGCGCGTGGGGCGGCGACCCGGGGTGGCCCGGTCACCCAGCCGACAGGAGGGTGGAGGTGCGACGACTGAATTCCGATACGATACGACTCGTTTCATAGGCTGGGCCTCGCGCTTCGGGGCACGATCCAGCCTTTTCGCTCGGGCACAAGGACAACTCCGCATGGCCAGACTCCACAACAAGTGGTGGACCCTGATCGCCGTCTGTACGGCGATCTTCATGCTGCTGCTGGACATCACGATCGTGAACGTGGCCCTCCCCAGCATCCAGCGGTCGTTGCACTCCACCTTCAGCGACCTGCAGTGGGTGGTGGACGCCTACGCCCTGACGCTGGCGGCGTTCATGCTGACGGCCGGCGTGATCGGCGACATGTTCGGCCGCCGGGAGATGTTCGCCATCGGGCTCGGCATCTTCTCCGTCTCCTCGTTCGTGTGCGGGGTCTCGGTGGACTCCCTCATGCTGAACCTGGCGCGGGCCGTGCAGGGCGTCGGAGGCGCCATCATGTTCGCCACCTCGCTGGCCCTGATCGCCGAGGCGTTCCAGGGGCGCGAGCGCGGCACGGCGTTCGGCATCTACGGTGCGGTGGTCGGCGGCGCTGTCGCCATCGGCCCGCTGCTCGGC
This sequence comes from Acidimicrobiaceae bacterium, assembly GCA_027306755.1. GTDB lineage: Bacteria > Actinomycetota > Acidimicrobiia > Acidimicrobiales > RAAP-2 > JAJYVT01. Next base: position 29,276 of record DAHUZE010000031.1, read on the forward strand.
GGGGCCATCACGAGCCTCGTCGGGTGGCGATGGATCTTCTTCGTCAACCTGCCGATCGGGATCCTCGCCATCGCCCTCACCCTGGCCAAGGTGCAGGAGTCGCGGGACCCGAGCGGCCGCCGCATCGACTGGTTCGGGTTCGTCACGTTTTCCGGGGCCCTCTTTCTGCTGGTCCTGGCCCTCGTGCGGGCGGACACAGACGGATGGGGCAGCCCGGCCATCCTGGCGTTGTCCGCGGGTGCGGCAGCGCTGATGGGCGCCTTTTTCATAGGCGAAGTGCGCCAGCGGGACGCCATGCTGGACCTGTCGCTGTTCCGCCGGCCGGCGATGGTGGGCGTGTCCATCAGTGCCTTCGCTCTTTCCTCGTCGATCTTCGCGATGTTCTTGTACATGACCCTGTTCATCCAGGACGACCTTGGCTACGGGCCCTTTGCAGCGGGACTCCGGTTCCTTCCCATCTCGATGCTCTCTTTCGTGGTGGCGCCGGTGGCCGGCAAGCTCACCGGGCGGGTCCAGGCCCGCACCATGCTCGGGACGGGCCTGCTCCTCGTGGCCGCCGGATGCGTGCTGATGGCCTACCTGTCCGCCGCGTCGGGCTGGACGGCGCTGCTGCCCGGCTTCATCGTCGCAGGGGTGGGGATCGGTCTTGCCAACCCGGTGCTGGCGTCGTCGGCCGTGGCGGTCGTGCGGCCCGAGCGCAGCGGGATGGCGTCAGGAGCCAACAGCACCTTTCGCCAGGTCGGCATCGCCACGGGCATCGCCGCGCTGGGCACGATCTTCGCCAGCCAGCTCCGCCAGAAGGTGGCGGGGGACTTGGCAGCGACGCCCGCCGGCCGTGCCGCCGCCCAGCAGCACGGCAAGTCACTGGCGACAGCGCTCGTGTCCGGCCAGGTGCGCACACGCATCGCCCGGTGGCCGGCATCCCAGGCCCATGCCGTCCTCGGCGCCTACCGCGCCGCGTTCGCATCCAGCATGGACCACCTGTTCCTCGTGGCCGCCGGCGTCGCCTTCGTCGGGTCGGCTCTCTCGTTCGCCCTCGTCCGCCAGCGGGACTTCGTCGCGTTCCACCCGCCGGCCCCCGACGCGGGCGACGCAGCGGTGCGGGTGGGCGCGTGAGCACGGCCGGTCGCGCCGGCCCCGGGGTGGTCGCCGCCCGGGGACGACCCCGGGACGAACGGGCCACGGCTGCCATCGCCGCCGCGGCCCTTCGCCAGCTGGACGACCTGGGCTACAGCCGCATGTCGATGGAGTCCGTGGCGGCCGAGGCCGGCGTGGCACGGGCCACGGTGTACCGCCGGTTCCAGGACAAGGCCGACCTGGTCACCTCGGCGCTGGCCACCCGTCCCGACCCCGCACCTCCGCCAGCGGGCCCCCTGGAAGAGCTCGTTGCCTTCCTCGACCGTTTCGACGCCCGCGTCGCCGAGCACTGCCTCGAGGTCATCGGTTGCCTCATCGCCCAGCGCGAGGGGCCCGGCGCCATGGCCCGGCACCGTGACCGGGTGGTGCAGCCCCGCATGCGTGCGACCCGTTCGCTGCTCGAAGAGGCCCGGACCCTCGGTTTCCTGCGGGCCGACGCCGACGTGGACCTGTTGCTGCAGATGCTCGTGGGAGCCGTGTTCGCCCGCCGGATCGCCGGGCTGGCGCACGAGCGGGGCTGGGCCCGGCGTGCCGTCGTCGAAGCCTGCCGCGGCGCGGCCACGCCGAAAGGGCTCGCCCGGCTCGCCATGGCGCCGGCGCGACCGCCACGGCGCCGGCCGGCCCCTGCCCGCTGATTCCGCTGCACGGCCCCTCCGTGGTTGATCGCGGCGGCCAGTCGGCCTGCTCCGCTCCCGCTACGCCTCGGCGCCCCCGCCACCCGCCGGAGGAGCGGAGAGCGGCCAGTCGGCCACCCACGCCGCCCTGCGCTTCTCCAGAAATGCCGCCATGCCCTCGGCCGCCGACCCGGAGGCGAACAAGTCGTCCGACAGGACCTCGGCCGCCGCCAGCGCGTCGCCCCACGGCTGGCCGGCGAGGTCCATGAGGCCCTTGGTCGCCGCGACCGCCTGCGGGGCGGCGGCCAGCAGGGAGGCGATTCGAGCTTCTACCCACGTGTCCAGCGAGCCCCGGTCGGGCACCGCGTCCGACAGGAGCCCGCCTGCCGCCGCCTCCGTGGCACCGAACGCCTCGCCGGTCAAGGCGTACCGCTCGAAAAGCCGGCGGCCCATCCGGCGCAGTGCGGGGACGGCGATCACTGCCGGGGCCACGCCCACACGCACCTCGCTGAACGCGAACGTCACGGCGTCAGTGGCGACCGCCAGATCGCAGGAGGCCACCAGCCCCATCCCTCCAGCCCGCACATGGCCGTCGATGCGGGCGATGACGGGCTGCGGCATGGCCACGATGGTGGTGAGCACCTCGGCCAGCGTGACCGGGGGCGGCTCCGCCGGCGCGTGGAGCCGCTCTGTGAGGTCCATCCCCGAGCAGAACGCCCGGCCGAGGGCGCTCAGCACCACCACCCGGACGTCGGGATCGGCCTGAGCGCCGGCCAGCGCCCCGTGCAGCTCGGCCAGCAGCGTTCGGGAGAGGGCGTTGCGGTTGTGCTGCGAGTCCAGGGTGATCCGGACGACCGGACCCTGGCGGTCGTGGTGCACGAGCGGAACGGGACCGGCCATTGCGCCGCAGTGTAGGCAGGT
>DAHUZE010000009.1 GCA_027306755.1 Acidimicrobiaceae bacterium
GCAGCACGGCGCCGGGCCTGCCGCGCATCCCGGTCGGGCGGACGGCCGGGCCGGGGGCCCGAGCGGCGGCGCCGCCGAGCACGCTGCTTCCCCCGCTGCTTCCCCCGCCGCCGGCGGCCGCCGGGGCAGGGCACGCCCCCCTGCCCGCACCACCACCAAGACGGCAGGGGTGTGCTGATGGACGGCCCCGCCAGCGACTCGACGCTCGCCGCCGTCACCGACGCCGCGCTGGGGGCTGCCGCAAGCGCCGGCGCCGAGCACGCCACCGTCCGCATCGAGCGCATCCGGACCCAGGTGGTCGTGGTCCGCGACGGCCGGCTCGAGACCTCGGTGGACGACACCGAGATCGGCACCGGGGTCCAGGTGATCCACGACGGGTCCAGCGGGTTCGCGGGCAGCGTGGCCGTCGGCCCCGACCCCTCGGCCTCGTTGGCCCGGGCCGCGGTGCAAGCCGCTCGGGCCACGGCCCGACTGCGGCCCCGCCGTGTCGAGCTGGCACCCGAGCAGTCCCCTGGCCGCGTCGAATGGGTCTCGGCGTATGAGACGGACCCGACGGCGGTGCCCCTGGCCGAGAAGGCCGGGCTGCTCACCGAATGGAGCGACCGCCTCCTGGGCGCCCCCGGGGTGGACCACGTCACCGCCTACGTGATGGCGGTACGCGAGGACACCTACCTCGCCGATTCCTCGGGCACCGTCGCCCTGCAGCGGCGGGTGCGGGTGCATCCCCAAGTGGAGGCGCTCTCGGTGGCCGGCGGCGGGGACTTCGAGGAGATGCGCACCGTGGCTCCTCCCGTGGGGCGGGGCTGGGAGTACCTCGGCGGAGAGGGCTGGGACTTCGACGCAGAGCTGGCCCAGCTCCCCGAGCTGCTGGCCGGCAAGCTGCAGGCGCCGCCCGTAGAGGCAGGCCCCTACGACCTGGTGATCGATCCCACCAATCTGTGGCTCACCATCCACGAGTCCATCGGCCACGCCACCGAGCTGGACCGGGCCGTCGGGTACGAGGCCGCCTTCGCCGGCACCTCGTTCGCCACGCCCGACTGCCTCGGGTCGCTCCGGTACGGCTCGCCGGTGATGCAGGTGACCGGGGACCGGACCACCGCGCACGGGTTGGCCACGGTGGCCGTGGACCACGAGGGCGTCGCCGCCCAGACGTTCGACATCGTGCGGGACGGCATCCTCGTCGGGTACCAGCTGGACCGGTCGATCGCCGCCGCCCAGGGCTTCGGCCGCTCCAACGGCTGCGCGTTCGCCGACTCCCCGCTGCACGTCCCGATCCAGCGGATGGCCAACGTGTCCCTGCGGCCGGCTCCGGGCACGGGCCCGTCCGTGGAGGAGCTGATCGGCGGGGTGGGCCGGGGAATCTACGTCGTGGGCGACAAGAGCTGGTCCATCGACATGCAGCGCTACAACTTCCAGTTCACCGGGCAGCGCTTCTTCGCCATCCGGGACGGCCGCCTGGCCGGCCAGCTGCGCGACGTCGCCTACCAGGCCACCACCACCGACTTCTGGGGGTCCATGGAGGCCGTCGGCGGGGCCGGGACGTACCTCGTGGGCGGGGCGTTCAACTGCGGCAAGGGTCAGCCCGAGCAGGTCGCGGCCGTGAGCCACGGCTGCCCCGCCGTGCTGGTGCGGGGGGTCAACGTCCTGAACACCCGCCAGGAGTCCGGGCGGTGACCGGCCCGGGCGCTGGCTACCTGCCCCACCCAGCCGAGGTGGTGGACGCGGCCCTGGCCGCCGCCCGCGGCCCCTGCGTCGTCCTGGTCGAAGAGTCCCACGGCGTGGACGTCCGCTACGCCAACAACTCGGCAACCACCAACGGGGTGCGGTTGGACCGCAAGGTGACCGCGATCCGGGTGGTCGAGCAAGAGGGGACCGTGCTGTCCGGCGTGGCCCGTCGCAGCGGCGACGTGGACGTGGCCGCGCTCGTGGCCGAGGCCGAGGGAGCGGCCGCACCCGCCGGCGACGCCGCACCCCTCATCGGCGGCACAGCGGACGCCGGCTTCGACGCGGACCCCGGGACCACCGACCTCGGGGCGCTCGAGACCGTGCTCGGCGGGCTGGCCGGGGCCTTCGCCCGCTCCGAGCGGGGCGGCACGGTGCTGTCCGGGTTCGCCGACCACAGCGTCGTCACCACCTACCTGGGCTCCACCACCGGCCTGCGCCGGCGCTTCACCCAGCCGACCGGGAGCCTCCAGCTCGTCGGCCGGCGTGACGGGCGGTCGGCGTGGGTGGGCGTGGGCGCGCCCGACTTCGCAGGCACCGGCATCGAGGGGCTGGAGGACGAGGTGGCCCGGCGCCTGGACTGGGCCTCCCGGCGGATCGACGTGCCGGCCGGGCGGCACCAGGTGGTCCTGCCCCCGAGCGCAGTGGGCGATCTCATGGCGTTCCTGGCCGCGTCGGCCGGGGGGCTCGAGGCCGAAGAAGGCCGCACGGTCTTCTCCCGCCCCGGCGGCGGCACCCGGTTGGGGGAACAGCTCAGCCCGCTCCCGTTCGGGCTCTGGAGCGACCCGCACGCCGACGGGCTGGAGTGCGCTCCCTTCTTGGCGGTGGGTGCCTCCAGCGCCAACAGCTCCGTCTTCGACAACGGCATGGCGCTGGAGCGCACCGACTGGATCCGGGAGGGCCGGCTGGAGCGCCTGGAGTACCACCGATCCGGCGCAGCCCGGTCCGGCACCGTGCCGGCGGCGCCGGTCGACAACCTGCTCCTCGTCCTCCCCGGGGCCACCGGCTCGGTGGACGACATGGTGGCCCGCACCGAGCGTGGCCTCCTCCTCACCTGCCTGTGGTACATCCGCGAGGTCGATCCCCAGACCCTGCTGCTCACCGGGCTGACCCGGGACGGCGTCTACGTCGTGGAGGACGGGCGGGTGGTGGGAGCGGCCAACAACTTCCGGTTCAACGAGAGCCCGGTGGACGTCCTGGCCCGGGCCACCGAGGCATCGGCAGCCATCCGAACGCTGGGACGCGAAGGGGCCACGTGGCTGAACCGGATGGCCATGCCAGCGCTCCGGGTCCCGGACTTCAACATGTCCACGGTCAGCCGGGCGGTCTGAGCCCCCAGGCGTCGGCCAGCAGCTGGAAGGACCGGAGACGATCGGCGTAGCCGTGGACCCGGGTGGTCACCATCAGCTCGTCCGCACCGGTGCGGTCGGCGAGCTCCCGGAGCCCCTCGCGGACCGAAGCGGGCTCCCCCACCACGTAGGTGGACGTGACCTCGTCCACAACCGCACGCTCCTCGGGGCTGAAGCGGTACGCCGCCGCCGTCTCGGGCGAGGGTAGCGGGCCGAAGCGGTTGGTCCGCAGCTGCAGCGCGGACAGCGCAGCCGGGGCCGCAACCCTGCGAGCCTCTTGGTCGCTCGGCGCGCAGATCACGGCCGCCACCACCATGGCCCGCGGCAGCGCCAGGACGGCCGAAGGACGGAAGCTCTCCCGGTAGCGCTCGAGCGCTGGCTCGGTGAAGCGGGGGCTGAAGTGGTGGGCGAAGGAGAACGGCAGCCCGAGGAGCCCGGCCAGCTGGGCCGAGAACAGGCTCGAGCCGAGAAGCCACACCTCGGGGAGGTAGCCGGGCCCGGGCATCGCCCGCGGACGCTCCGCGGCGCCCGTGAAGTAGCCGATGAGCTCGACCACATCCTCGGGGAAATGCTCGGCCCCCAGGTCGGCGGCTCGGCGCAGCGCCCGGGCGGTGTGGTGGTCGGTCCCCGGTGCCCGTCCGATGCCCAGGTCGATCCGGCCCGGGTGCAGGGCCTCGAGGGTCGCGAACTGCTCGGCGATCACCAGGGGAGCGTGGTTGGGCAGCATCACGCCGCCGGAGCCCACCCGGATGGTCCCGGTGGCGGCGGCCAGGTGGGCCACCAGGACCGCCGGCGCCGCACTGGCCACGGCCGGCATGCCGTGATGCTCGGCCACCCAGATCCGCCGGTACCCCAACGCCTCGAGGTGGCTCGCCAGCTCCGTGGCTTCGGCCAGCGCCGCGGCGGCTGAGGATCCCTCGGCCACCGTTGCCAGCTCGAGCACCGAAAGGGGGATGTCGGCCATGCCATGTGCAACGCGAACCGTGGGCTGCGGCTTCCCGGAGGCCGTGTTGGTAGCGTCGGCCGCCGTGACGGCCCCCCCTCCCCCGCTGCCCGGCGTCCACCGCATCTGGGAGGCAGACGTTCTCCCCGCGCTGGAGCGCTACACCGCCATCCCCTGCCTCTCCCCCGCCTACGACGCGGCCTGGGAACGCAACGGTCACCTGGCCCGCGCGGCGGAGCTCCTGGTCCGGTGGTGCGGGGAACGGCCGGTCCCGGGGCTGCGCGCCGAGGTGGTGGCCCCGGCCGGCACCACGCCGGTGGTGGTGGCCGAGTCGCCCGCCACCGGCGGCGCGGACGGGACGGTCGTCGTCTACGGCCACCTGGACAAGCAGCCGCCGCTCGGGTCGTGGCGTGAGGGTCTCGGCCCGTACCTGCCGGTGAGGGACGGCGACCGCCTCTACGGCCGGGGCACGGGCGACGACGGGTACGCCGCCTTCGCCGCCCTCACGGCCGTCCAGCTCCTGGACGAAGCCGGGATCGCCCGCCCCCGGGTGGTCGTGCTGATCGAGGCCAGCGAGGAGAGCGGCAGCCCGGACCTGCCCGGGCACCTCGACGCGCTGGCCCCCCGCATCGGGCAGCCCGCCATGGTGCTCTGCCTGGACTCGGGCTGCCTCAGCTACGACCGGCTGTGGCTGACCACGTCACTGCGCGGGAACCTGGTGCTCACCGTGTCGGTGCAGGTGCTCACCGAAGGGGTCCACAGCGGGAGCGCCGGCGGCATCGTGCCGACATCGTTCCGGATCCTCCGCCAGCTGCTGGACCGGGTGGAGGACCCGGTGACGGGCGCGATCCGGGTTCCCGGGCTGGTGGCGGAGGCGCCGGAGGCCCTGCGCCCCCGCGAGCCGCTGCCCTGGCAGGCCGGCGAGTCCTTCCCCGTGGTGCCCGGGCTCCAGCTGGACGGGGCGTCCGACGCGGAGCGCCTGGTCCGGCGGGCCTGGGGCGCCTCACTGGCCGTCACGGGCATGGACGGGATCCCGCCCGTGGCCGAGGGCGGGAACGTCCTGCGCCCCTTCACCACGGCCAAGCTCTCCCTGCGGCTGCCGCCCACGGCGGACGCCGGCCTGGCCGCTCGGGCAGTGGAGGCGGCGCTCCTGGCCGACCCCCCGGCAGGGGCCGCGGTCTCGGTCACCGCGGAAGCCCCGGCCACAGGTTGGGTCGCGCCTCCCTTGGAGCCGTGGGTGACCGACGCCTTCGAGGCGGCGTCCCGAGAGACGTTCGGCCTTCCTTTCGGATCCCTGGGCGAGGGCGGGACGATCCCCTTCCTGTCCATGCTGACCCGGCGCTACCCCGGGACGCCCCTGGTGGCCACCGGCGTCCTCGGGCCGGGCAGCAACGCGCACGGGCCCAACGAGTTCCTCCACCTGCCCATGGCCGAAGCGGTGACCGTGGCCTCTGCCCGGCTGATCGCCGCCGCCTCGAGTCGCCCGGCGCGCTGAGCGGCCCATCGGATCGGCGCCGGGCGGCCCGGTAAGCTGGCCCGACGGGCTCGGAGGAGCCGTGCGCCCTGCCGGCATGTCGACCGCCGGCGAGGCCCAAGCCTGAGGAGAGGTCCCATCCCGCAGCTCGCCGATCCCCCCATGCCGGCCGTGCGGGACGCGGTCGGGCGAGCGCTGGCCGAGGACTGGCTCCCCTTGGGGGACCTCACGGCGTCCCTGATCGACGAGTCCCGCCAGGCCCGCATGGCGGTGGTGGCCCGAGCCGGAGGCGTGGTCGCCGGGCGCATGTGCGCCCTCGAGACCTTCCGCCAGGTTGACGGGGCGATCCACGTGGACTGGCAGCTCGCGGACGGCTCGGAGGTGGTCCCCGGCGCCACCGTGGCGACCGTCACGGGACCCATGGCGCCGATCCTCACGGCCGAGCGCACGGCGCTCAATTTCCTGTGCCACCTGTCGGGCGTGGCATCGGCCACCAGGCGCATGGTGGAGGCCGTTGCCGCGGCCAACCCCGCCACCCGCGTGCTCGACACCCGCAAGACGCTCCCGGGACTGCGGGCGCTGGAGAAGGCGGCGGTGCGCGCCGGCGGCGGCACCAACCACCGGGGGTCCCTGTCCGAGGGCGTCCTCTTGAAGGACAATCACCTGGGCGGCCTGGCGATCGGGGCGGCGGTGGCCCTGGCTGCCCGGAGGTGGCCCGGGCGCATGATCGAGGTCGAGTGTGACGAACCGTCCCAGGCCGAGGAGGCCGCCGCTGCCGGCGCAGCCATCGTGATGCTCGACAACATGGCGCCTTACCAGGTGGCCGCCACCGTCGCCCTCGTGCGCGCTTCGGGTCGCAGCACCCTGGTCGAAGTCTCCGGGGGCATCTCGCTGGCGACCGCGCCCGAGTACGCCGCCGCCGGTGCCGACCTGCTCTCCGTCGGCGCCCTCACCCATTCCGCCGCCGCGCTGGACCTCGGGCTGGACCTGGTCACGTGACGCCACCGCCGGACCCGACGCTCTTCGAGGTCCCGCCCGGCGCCGCGGGCCAGGTGCAGGTGGACAGGCTGGTCGCCATCGAGCGGGCCGCAGCCGCGGTGGTCGAGCCCGTCGGCCGCCTCTGGCGGGAGCTGGCCGCCGCCACCGACGCCGCCGTGAGCGCGCAGAGCCTGGACGGGGTCCTGCGAGACGCGCTGAAGACCATGGCACGGCTGCTGGCCGTGGACACGGTGTCGATCCTGCTGGCCAACGATGACGGCAGCGAGCTCGCCTTCCGCGCCTCGTCCGGCCTCGCCGAGGAGCTGACGCTCGGCATCGGCATCCGAGCCGGGCGGGGCATGGCAGGCAAGGTGCTGGCCACCGGGAAGCCTCTGGTCGTCGGCGACCTGCGGGCCATCGAGGTGGTCAACTCCGTCCTCCGTGACAGTGGGCTGCGGTCCGTGGCCGCTGTTCCCCTGCTGGCCGAAAGCCGGTGCATCGGCGTGCTCTACGCCGCCAGCTACCAGCTCGACCGCTTCACGGCCACGGATGCCGAGCTGCTCCAGGTGGTGGCCGACCGGCTGGCGGCCGCTCTGGACCGGGTGCGCATCTTCGAGCGGGAGCGTGACGCCCGGCGGATGGCCGAGGAGCTGGCCGACCGCATCGGGCGGATGCAACGGGTCACGGCGGAGCTCGCGGCGGCCGAGACATCGGCCGAGGTCGCAGCCGTGCTCGTCCGCTCCCTCGAGACGAGCTCGCCGGCCTGGGTCGGCGTGTGGCTGCTCGGTGGCTCGCTGCTGTCACCGGTGGCCCAGTCCGGGGCGGCCCCGGCGGGCTGGGGGGAGCCGGTGGAACCCGGGAGCGACCACCCGGCGGCTCGCGCCGTGCGCGAGGAGCAGCCCCGGTACTTCGAGGGCTCGGGCGCCGCCTATGCCGCGCTGCCCATCTTGTGCCGTGACGGTTGCGCCGGCGCCCTGGCCGTCGTCCACGAGGCGGGCCGGCCGATCCCGGTGGCCGAGCGCGAGCTGCTGGTGGCCGTGGTGGGACAGGCGGCGCAGGCATTCGACCGGGCCCGCCTCATGGCCGCCCGCCAGCGGGCGGCGGACGAGGCGTCCTTCTTCGCCCGGGCCGCCCAGGCCCTGGCCGAGGCGGACGATCTGGGATCGACCCTGGACCGGTTGGGCAACCTGGCCGTCGCAGCCCTGGGCGAGATCTGCCTCATCGACGTCCTCAACGAGGACGGGCGCCTCACCCGCATGGTGGCCAGGCACCGCGACCCCCGCCTCCAGGCAGCCACCGACCGCCTGCGCACCGAGTTCCCGCCCGACCAGACCGGCCAGCACCCTGCGGCTCTGGCCCTGGTGACCGGCCGGTCTTCGTGGTCCGACCGGATGAACGAGGCCTTCCTGCGCTCCACCTCCCGGAACGAGGAGCACCTGGCGCTCATCCAGTCCCTCGGGTTCCACTCGTACATCACCGTGCCGCTGGTGGCCGACCGCCGGGTCCTCGGCTCCGTCTCCTCGGTCTCCACCACCCGGTCGTTCGTGGGCGAGGACGTGGCGTTCGCCGAGCAGCTGGCCCACCACGTGGCCGCGGTGGTGGACAACGCCCGCCGGTACGACACCGCCTTCCGCACCTCGCACATCCTGCAATCGAGCCTCCTGCCGGGCACCCTTCCCGCCGTGGCGGGCATCACGGTGGAGACCCGGTACCTCACCGCCAACCGCGGCCTGGAGGTGGGAGGCGACTTCTGCGACGTGATCCTGCTGACCGGCGGCAACGCGCTGTTCACCGTGGGCGACGTTGCCGGCCATGATCGCCGCGCGGCGGCGCAGATGGGGCACCTTCGCAGCGCCGCCCGCGCCCTGGCCGGCCAGGCGCCGTCCCCGGGGGCGCTGCTGGTCGCCCTCAGGGACAGCTGGAGCCTGCTCGGCTTCGAGCGCATCGCCACGGCGCTGGTCGGGTCCGTGGACCTCGAGTCCGGGGCCCTGGAGCTGGCGTCGGCCGGCCACTATCCCCCGCTGGTCGTCGGAACCGGTGGCGCCCGCTTCCTCCCGGTCGAGCCCACGCCGCCCCTGGGGATGGACGGTCCCCCTCCCCGGGTCTGGCGCGGGGAGCTCGGCGCAGGAGAAGTGCTGCTGGCCTACACCGACGGGGCAGTGGACGAGCGGGGTGCGGGCAGCGACGCCAGCATGGCCGCCCTGGCCGCGGTGGCGGCCCGCGGCCCGGTCACACCGGCCGGCGTCTGCGACCGGGTGGTGGAGATGCTCGACAACGACCGGGCCGACGATGTGGCGCTGCTCGCCCTGTCGCTGACGCCTCGCGCCTGAGCTCCTGGCGCCGCCGCCAGTGCGGCACCGAGCCCGGCCCAGTCGCGCCGGGTCACCGTGGCGCCGGGGACCCCGCGCCAGCGAAGATATCCCCGAGCGTCTCCACCCGGCGCAGCACGTCGGTGTGCTCGAAGCGCAGGGCGGCAGAGCCGGCGGCACCCTGCCGGACCTCCTCCCACGTGACCGGCGTAGACACGGTGGGGAAGGGCTGGGCTCGCAGCGAGTACGGCGCAATCGTGGTCTTGGCCGCGCTGTTCTGGCTCCAGTCGATGAGCACCTTGCCGCGCCGGAGCTCCTTGCGCATGTTCGAGACGACGGCCTCGGGATGTGCCCGCTCGAGATCCCGGGCGATCCGGTGGGCATGAGCGCTGGACTGCTCCGAGGACTGCAGCGGGTCCAACGGGACGTAGAGCTGGAGGCCCTTGGATCCGCTCGTCTTGGGCAGCACGTCGTAGCCGGCGTCAACCAGCGCCTCACGCAACCACAGCGCGACCGTGCAGCACTCCACCATGGCCGCCGGCTCGCCGGGATCGAGGTCGAACACCATGATGTCTGCCGGACCCTCGCCCCGGCCGCCGGCCGCCCGCCACATGGGGGTGTGCAGCTCGAGCGCAGCGAGGTTCGCCGCCCACGCCAGGCTGGCCGCGTCCCCGATCATGACGTAGTGGATGTCCGCGTCGGCCTCTCCCTCGCCCCCCCGCCCGCGTGCCCGCGCCGACCCGGGGTGGCGCGGGACGTCCACCGTCTGGACCCAGCCGGGTGCGGCCCGGCCGGCGTTCTTCTCGAAGAACGAGGGGCCGTCCACGCCGTCGGGAAACCGCCGGAGCGTGACCGGACGCCCGGTGAGGTGGGGCAGCAGCACCGGCGCCACCTGGGCGTAGTAGTGGATTACCTCGGCCTTGGTCACCTGTGCCTGGGGGTACAGGACCTTGTCGAGGTTCGTGAGCTCGAGCCGGTGCCCATCGATCGTGACGCTGCTGCTGCCCGTGTCGGCCCTACGCACGCTCGTCGGCGAACACCTCCAGCAACCTCGAGCAGAAGGCCGGGAGGTCGTCCGGCTTCCTGCTCGTGACCAGCACGTTCGGACCGGCCGAGCATACCTGCACCTCGGTGTCCACCCAGGTGCCACCGGCGTTGCGGATGTCGGTCTGGAGGCTCGGCCACGACGTCAGGGTCCGGCCACGCACCAGATCCGCCTCCACCAGCGTCCAGGGGCCGTGGCAGATCACCGCCGCGGGCTTTCCGGCGGCGAAGACGGCCTTCACGAGCTCCAACGCGCTGGCGTCCATCCGGAGCTGGTCCGGGTTTGCCACCCCTCCGGGGAGGACGATGGCGTCGATGGTGGCCGGGTCGACCTCCTTGGTGGTGAAATCCACCGGGAACGTCTCCCCTTTGTCCAGATGGTTCATGGCCTGTGCCTCGCCCGGGTCGGGCGCCACGAGCTGGGGCCTGCCGCCGGCGTCGTGCACGGCCTGCCACGGTTTGGCCAGCTCGACCTGCTCGATCCCCTCGTTGGCGACCAAGAAGGCCACCCGCATGCCGTCGATCGATGCCATCTCGTTCTCTCCTTGTCGATCTGGGTTGTCGTGCTTCGTCCCGACCGCCACTGGGGCCGGGCCTGAGATCCGTTGGCGCCGAGCGCGTCAGACGTTCGCCGCGGCGTCCCGGACCCGGTCGACCAGCGCCGCCAGCGGGCCCATCACCACGTTGCCGGGCGGGCTGTCGGGGGCGTGCGGGGGGGGGTGGGTGGGCGCGGCGTCCTTCGCCTTCACATATCGCTGCCCGAGCTCGATCCGCTGCTCGGCGGGGACGGCGCCCAGGAGCATGGCGAACGCCGTCTCCTCCTCCGCCTTGGCGTGCTCCAGGACGGCGGCCTTGAGCGTGGCCACCTCCCGGGAGAACTCAGGGCTGGCTGCGTCCATCTTCTCCATCTGGGCCAGCTTCTCCTCGGCCTCGGACTGCTCGGCGATCCGGGCGTCGGCGATCGCGTCGCCGCCGGGCACGTCCCGTATGGCGGGGTAGACGACCACCTCCTCGGCCACCTCGTGACGGACCAGGTCGTTCGTGAGCTTCCAGAACAGCTCCGCCCGGCCGTCGGCCGGCGCGGCGCTCAGCGACTCCAACCGGGACTGCACCAGTTGGTGGTCCTCCTCGAGGAGCCGGACGACGTCGTCGGGATTGTCGTAGGTAGCCATACCGGCACTCCTTGGTCGCTCGACAGTGCTGCTCGACAGTGCTTCGCCCGCCACCTACCCCGCCGACCGCGCTCCACAACCTCGCGGGCCCCCGGATCCGGTGCGATCTCCCGGCCCGGCGGGGGGTGACCGGGACCCGGTTAGGGGGCCACAACCCGCGGGTAGGAAGCGGGGGCCGTGTGCCGGCGCTGTGTGCGTCCGGAGCCCGAGACGACGGGCGGCGGGCCGAGAGGGAGGACGCCAGGATGACCGTGGAGACCCTGCCCGGCACGGTCCACGAGGCGCTCACGCTGACCATCACGTTCCGAGAGTCGGATTGCGAATGCGTGCTCTCGCTCGGCGGCGCCTTGACGGCGGAGACGATCGGAGCCTTCGAGAACCCGATCGACCGGCTTGGTCGCACGACGTTCCGCCGGGTGGTGCTCGAGGTGGGCGGCCTGACTGACCTGGACGATGCCGGGGCAAGGATGCTCACCGGCCTGCACCACTACGTCCAGGGTCGGGGCGGCCACCTCACGGTGAGGGGCGCCGGGGCGCCAGTGGCAAGGGCACTCGCCGCCACGCCCGTCCTGGCCGGCTGACATGGGCGACGAGCCCGGCCGGCAAAACCGGCAGGACGAGCACGCCGGGCGGGTGGTGGAGCGTGGGCCGATCGAGCACGTCCCCGAACGCGAACGGCCCGACGTTCCGGTCCCCGGCACCCTTCCGGGCCACTGACCCGTCCCTCCCGGCCCCTCACTAGGGTGACCAGGTCGAAGACCGAGGAGGAGCCGTGAGCGCGACACCCCAAGCCACCGAAGCAGTGATCGAGACGTCCGACGGGCCTATGCCCGCCCACGTTGCCGTGCCGTCGGGGATCCCCAAGGGCGGCGTCATCGTGGTGCAAGAGGCGTTCGGGGTCACCGATCACATCAAGGACGTCGCCACCCGCTTCGCCTCGGCCGGATGGCATGCCTTGGCGCCCGCACTGTTCCACCGGCAGGGCTCACCGGTGCTCGGATACGACAACTTCGAAAAGGTCAAGCCGGTGATGCAGTCGCTCACCGCCGCGGGCATCACCACCGACGTGCTCGCCTGCTACGACCATCTCGAGCGGGCCGGCATCCCGGCGCCGCGCATCGCCATCGTCGGCTTCTGCATGGGTGGCTCGGTCGCCTTCTACGGCGCCACCCTCAGGCCCATCGGGGCGGCCGTGACGTTCTACGGGGGCGGAGTGTCCGAAGGCCGCTTCGGGCTGCCCCCGTTGATCGAAATGGCGCCGTCCCTCGCCACCCCCTGGCTCGGTCTCTTCGGCGACGAGGACCACAGCATCCCGGTGCCCGACGTGGAGCGGCTCCGGGAGGCCGCCGCCGGCGCGCCGGTGGACACCGAGATCGTCCGCTACCCCGACGCCGGCCACGGCTTCCACTGCGACGCCCGGCCCGACGCCTATGCGCCCGGCCCCGCACGCGACGCGTGGGGCCGCACGCTGGCATGGCTCGAGCGCTACGCCAGCGGCACCCCGCCGACTCCCTGACGACGACCGGACGGGCCCTGTCGACGACCGGCAGGGCCCGTCCGGGAGGGGCCGGTCCGGGGCGTCCGGCCCGCGATCTCAGCTGCGGGGCACCTCCCTCCAGGGCGCGTCCCGGTCGCCCCGGGGGCCCCCCGGAAGCCCGAGGACGCGCTCACCCAGGATGTTGCGCATCACCTCCGAGGTGCCTCCTTCGATGGAATTGGCCCGGGCCCGCAGGAACGACCGGCGCACGTCGGCAGCGCCCAGGGAGAGCCCGGTCGGGCGCACCTGGGGGTAGTCGTTGGGGTAGAGCATGCCCTCGGCGCCCAGCAGGTCCACGCAGAGCTCGTAGGTCCGCTTGTTGTCCTCGGCGAAGGCCAGCTTTGCCACCGAGCCCTCCGGCCCGGGCGTCCCCGCCCGCCGGTTGTGGGCAGCCCGCAGGTTGGTGAGCCGCGCCACCTCGTGGGCGATCCAGCGCCGGACGACGGCATCCCGCAGAGCCATCGCATGTGGAGAGGGGTCGTCCCGCCAGCGCTCGCGCCACAGTGCCAGGGCGTCGGAGATAGGGCCCGTGCCCCGCTCCCCCACGTTGCCGCCGATCGCCACCCGCTCGTTCATCAAGGTGGTGACCGCCACGCGCCACCCCTCGCCCACGGCGCCCAGGCGGTCGGTGTCCGGGACGACCGCTCCGGTGAAGAACACCTCGTTGAACTCGGCCTCGCCCGTGATCTGATGGAGCGGGCGCACCTCCACCCCCGGAGCCTGCATGTCCACCAATAGGCAGGTGATGCCCGCGTGCTTGGGCACGTCGGGGTCGGTCCTGGCCAGCAGCAGCCCCCGGCGGGCCAGGTGGGCCACGGTCGTCCACACCTTCTGGCCGGTCACCACCCACTCGTCGCCGTCGCGCTCGGCCCGGGTGGCCAGGCTGGCGACGTCGGAGCCCGCGCCGGGCTCGCTGAACAGCTGGCACCAGACCTCCTCGCCCGTGAAGAGCGGCCGGAGCAACCGGCGCTGCTGATCCTCGGTGCCGTGGGCCACCAGGGTGGGAGCCACCATCCCGTAGCCGATGATGTTGCGCAGGAAGGCCATCGGCGCCCCGGCAGCGCGCAACCGGCCCATGACGTGCTGGTGGAGCGGCGGCGGCAGCCCGAGGCCGCCGCGCCCTTCGGGGAAGTGGACCCAGGCCAGGCCCCGATCGAACTGGGCCCCGAGAAACGTCTCGGGCGGCGTGGACCGCGGCGGCAGGTCGGCCAGCAGCTCGTCCACCAGCGCGTCCACGCTCGCGCCGTCCCCGGCGCCCTGGACGTCCTCGGTGCTGTCGGTGTGCTCGGCGTTTGCCGTCACGGGACCTCCTCTCCCTCGCCTGCTCCCTCGCCGGCGCCCAGTGAGGACGGGCCGTCCTGCACCTGGTGCTTCTGCTCACGGCGGGCGATCACGTGCACGTCGATCCCGTCCTCGGCGGCGAACCGCAGGATCCTGCGGACGACCGACCCCCGCACCACCTCGTCCACCCGGGAGCGCTTCGTCGCCCCCACCACGATCTGGGTCACCTGGTGCGCCGCCGCGGTGGACACCACCGTGCGGGCCGGATCGTCGCCCGCCACCTCGAGCCACGTTCCGCCCACGTCCTCGGTCACCGTGCGCAGCCTTCGCAGCCCGGCGTCCTGCGCGGACCCCGAGCGCTCCGTGTCACGCACGTGGAGGACGATGAGCTCGCCCTTGAGCCTCCGTGCCATCCGGGCCGCCCGCCGGACGACCCCGTCGCTCCCCGGCGCCTGGGTGACGGCCACGAGGATGCGCTCGTTGGTGTCCCAGACGCCGGCGGGCCGGTGGGCCTCCAGGAAGCGGAGCAGCTCCTCCTCGGTCTCGTCGGCCACGAAGCGCAGCGAGAGCTCCCGCAGGGCCACCAGGTTCTCCGTGCGGAAAAACCCGTTGAGGGCGTCGGGGACCTTGGCCGCCGGGTAGACGTTGCCGTGCAGCATGCGCCGGCGCAGCTGGTCCGCCGAGGAGTCGATCAGCTCCAGCTGGTCGGCCCGGCGGACGACCCAGTCCGGGACCCGCTCGCGGATCCGCACGCCCGTGATGGACTCGACGGCGTCGGCCAGGCTCTCGAGGTGCTGGATGTTGACCGTGCTGATCACGGCGATGCCGGCCTCGAGCAGGGCGAGGACGTCCTGCCACCGCTTCTCGTGGGGCCCGGACCCCGGCACGTTGGTGTGGGCCAGCTCGTCGATCAGCGCCACGTCAGGCTGGCGGGCCAGGACGCCGTCGAGGTCCATCTCGGTGAACGTGGCGCCGCGGTACTCCACCGTCTTGCGAGGCACCACCGCCAGGTCGCGGACCAGCTCGGCCGTCCGGGGCCGGCCGTGGGTCTCCACGAACCCGATGACGACGTCCGTGCCCCGCTCGTAGCGGCGCCAGCCCTCGTCCAGCATGGCGCACGTCTTGCCCACCCCTGCCGCGGAGCCGACGTAGATCCGGAAACGGCCCGCTGGCCGCACCGCCTGCGCCGACTCCTCGTCCGCGACCGGCGGCACGCTCATCGCCCCATTGTGGCGGACGGCGCGGGGCGCCATGCGCCCGCCCCCCTACACTCGTTGGCGCAACGAAGGGAAGGAGCCGTCGTGACGCCCCGGGTGTCGCCGTGAAGCGGTGGACGGGTGACGCCGTGAAGCGCTGGATGGTCGGGGCCGCGGTGGCGCTCGCCGGCATCGGGGCCCTCTCGGGCGCCATGGTCCCTTTGCGCACACACCTGTCGCTTGCCACCCCTGCGCTGGTGCTGGTGGTCCCGGTGGTGGCCGGGGTGGCGATCGGGGGCCTGGCCACCGGGTTCGTGGCCGTAGGGGCCGGGTTCATCGCCTACGACCTGCTCTTCATCCCCCCCTACGGAACCCTCAGCGTGGGTGCGGCCCAGAACTGGGCGGCCCTCGGCGTCTACGCCGTGGTCATGCTCATCGTGGCCCGCATCTTCGCCTTCCTGCAGCGCACCCGGGGTGACGCCCGGCGCGACGCCGACGCCACCCGCAGGCTCTACGCCCTGTCCGATGTCCTCATCGGGGACCAGCCGGTGACCGGGGTGCTGCAGGTGATCGCCGACACCATCTGCCAGGCCTTCGGGGCCCGGTGGGTTGCCGTGCTCATCCCCGAAGGCGGCGGGGACGGCCAGCTGGCGGTCGCCGCCACCGCGGGGCGCCCCACGGCTGCCGAGCTCTCGAGCACGATGCCCGCCGGCGGGCGCCCCGAACGGATGGGCGGAGCCGGGACCGCGGCGGGTGCGGCCGGCGCCCAGGTGCGTGTGGCCCTCACCGCCAGGGGCCGCCCCGTGGGCCTGGTGGCCATGGCCGGCGCCAGCTTCGATCGCCACGAGGCCGAGCTCCTGCAGACCTACGCCAACCAGGCGGCGCTGGCCCTCGAGCGCAGCCAGCTGCGCGAACAGGCGTTGCGGACCGAGCTGCTCGAGCAGGTGGACGCCCTGCGGGCCGCGCTCATGGGGGCGGTCTCCCACGACCTGCGGACCCCGCTCGCCTCGGTCAAGGCGGCGGTGACCACGCTGCGCCAGGCCACAGGCGCCGGCGCCCTCAGCGACCGGGACCGCGACGAGCTTCTCGGCCTCATCGAGCAGCAGTCCGACGCCCTGGACCGGCTGGTCGCCAACCTCTTGGACATGACCCGCATCCAGTCCGGCGCGCTGGAGCTGCGCCGGGCCATCACGCCGGTGGCCGACGTGGTGGATGGCGGCCTCCGGGCGAGCGCGGTGGACCCGGGCACCGTGGAGGTGGACCTGCCGCCCGGCCTTCCCCCCGTTGAGGTGGACCAGGTGCTCATGGAGCAGGTGCTCGCCAACGTGGTGGACAACGCGGCGCGCCACTCGCCTGACGGCACGCCGGTGCGGGTGCGGGCGGTCGACCGCCACACGGTGGTCGAGCTTTGGGTCAGCGACCGCGGGCCCGGGGTCCCGGCTGCGGACCGGGAGCGGGTGTTCACCATGTTCAGCCGGAGCGGAGGCGGAGGGCGGGCCGGGCTCGGCCTGGCCATCGCCCGGGCCTTCGTCGAGGCGCACGGCCAGACCATCTTCGTGGAGGACGAGCCGGGCGGGGGGGCCCGCTTCGTGCTCACCATGCCGGCAGCCCCGGTTCCGGTCGAGGCCTGACCGGCGGCATCGGTGGCCCGCATCCTCGTGGTCGACGACGACCGGTCGCTCGTGCGGGCGCTTACCATCGCCCTGTCCGCGCGCGGCCATGACGTGGTGGTGGCCCGCAACGGGGCTGACGGCGTCACCCAGGTGTCCCTGGGCTCGCCCGACGTCGTCATCTTGGATCTCGGCCTCCCGGACGTGGACGGGGTGGAGGTGTGCCGGCGCATCCGCCAGTGGACCCAGGTTCCGATCATCGTCCTGTCCGCCGCGGCCACCGAGGCCCGCAAGGTGACGGCGCTCGACGCGGGTGCCGACGACTACGTGACCAAGCCGTTCGGCATGGCCGAGCTCGAGGCGCGCCTGCGGGTCGCCCTGCGCCGTGCGCCAGCCGGACCGGACACCCCGACGGTCCTGTCGGTCGGGCGCCTGGAGATCGACCTGGTCCACCACATGGCCCGCCTGGACGGCGCACCGCTGGACCTCACGGCCCGGGAGTTCGAGCTCCTGGCATTCCTGGGCCGGCACGCCGGCAAGGTGTGCACCCATCAGATGGTCCTCCACGAGGTGTGGGGCTCGGCCTACGGGAACGAGGCCCACTACCTCCGCGTGTACGCCCATCGCCTGCGGCGCAAGCTGGGCGACGCCGGCTTCATGCTCCACACCCAACCCGGCATCGGGTATCAGCTGAGCGACGATCCCGGCTGATCCCGCCGGTCCCGGTTGGGCAGCTCGAACCGGTAGAGGGGGTTCAAGAGGACAAGACGCCCGTGCAGGTCCGAGACCGTCCCCTCCACACGCAACATTGCCCCGGGATGGACCCCGGGGACGGCGTCCCGCCCGACCCAGCGCAGCACGATGGTGCCGGTGCCGTCGTCCAGGCACGCGTCAAAGGCCGCCCCCCGCCCCACCGTGCCCACGGGAGCCATTACCTCGCGCCCGTAGGACGCGGCCACGTCGCCCACCACGCCGGTGAGCACGGCACGCGATCGGGGCGCGGCCTCCTCCACGGACCGGGCGACCCGGCGCCCGTGCCACTCCTCCGTCCCCTCTGCCAGCCACCCGGTCACCGTGCCCATCCCCTGCGCGTCACCGGAGCTTGGCCAGCGCCTCGTTCAGTGTCAGGACCACCACGTAGGAGGACCCGAGGAACCCGAGCTGCGGCCCGTGGGTTTCCTTGGCGATCAGCGCCCGCAGCCGGGGGGGCGAGACGCCCGTGGCCTTCGACACCATGGGGATCTGGGCGACGGCGTCAGCCGGGGTGATGTCCGGGTCGAGCCCGCTGCCCGAGGTGGTCACCAGATCCGGGGTCGGGATCACCCCAACGGCGTGCCACGCCTTCACCAGCGCCTTGACGTCATGCACCAAGACGGTCGAGCGCGGGCCCAGGTTGGCGGCGGCGGACGTCCCCGCCTTCCCTGTGGCCGACAGCGGGTTGTCGGCGTCCGGGCGACCGTGGAACCACTGGTGGTCCAGGATCTTGGTCGTCGAGTAGCCGTTCCAGTTCTGACCGATGAGGGTCGAGCCGTTGGCCGTCAGCGACCCGTTGGCCTGGTGGCGGAAGAAGAGCTGGGCCACTCCGGTGCCGGCCAAGGCGTAGGCGAAGCCGAAGATCAGCGTCATGACGACGATGGCCGCCACGGCGCGCCAGACGTTGGAGAACAGGGATCTCATGGGCGCGCTCCTCTCAGTACCAGTGGACGGCGGTGAGGAAGAGGTCGATCAGCTTGATGCCGATGAAGGGCACGGCGATCCCGCCCACGCCGTAGATCCAGACGTTGCGCCGCAGGATGGCCTGGGCCCCGCTGGGCCGCCACTTGACCCCCCGGAGCGCTAGTGGGATGAGGGCCACGATCACCAGGGCGTTGAAGATGACCGCAGCCAGGACCGCGCTCTGGGGGCTGTGCAGCTTCATGACGTTGAGGGCGTTGAGCTGCGGGTAGGTGGCGACGAACAGCGCCGGGATGATGGCGAAGTACTTCGCCACGTCGTTGGCGATGGAGAACGTGGTGAGCGACCCGCGCGTGATGAGGAGCTGCTTGCCGATCTCCACGATTGTGATCAGCTTGGTGGGGTTCGAGTCGAGATCCACCATGTTGCCGGCTTCCTTGGCGGCCGTGGTGCCGGTGTTCATGGCCACGCCCACGTCGGCCTGGGCCAGCGCAGGGGCGTCGTTGGTGCCGTCGCCGGTCATGGCAACCAGTCGGCCGCCTTCCTGCTCGGCCCTGATGAGGCCCAGCTTCGTTTCGGGCGTGGCCTCGGCCAGGAAGTCGTCCACTCCCGCCTCCTGGGCAATGGCGGCGGCCGTCAAAGGGTTGTCCCCGGTGATCATCACCGTGCGGATGCCGGCGGCCCGCATCTCGGAGAACCGCTCGCGGATGCCCGTCTTCACGACGTCCTTGAGCTCGATCACGCCGAGCACCTGCCTCCCGTCGGCCACCACCAGGGGCGTGGATCCCTGGCGGGCGATCCGGTCGACGATCGCGTCCAGGTCCTCGGGCACGGCACCGCCATGCTCGGTCACCCACCGGCGGACCGCCTCCGCCGCGCCCTTGCGGATCTGGCGGCCGTCCACGTCCAGGCCCGACATACGGGTGGTGGCCGAGAAGGGCACGAACTGGTGCGTCCCGGTCAGCTCCCGCTCCCTGATGTTGAAACGCTCCTTGGCCAGTACGACGATGGAGCGCCCCTCGGGCGTCTCGTCGGCCAACGAGGCCAGCTGTGCGGCGTCGGCCACCCCCTCCTCGGTGGCTCCTCCCACCGGAACGAAGGCTGACGCCATCCGGTTCCCCAAGGTGATGGTCCCCGTCTTGTCCAAGAGCAGCGTCTGCACGTCGCCGGCAGCTTCCACGGCCCGGCCGCTCATGGCCAGCACGTTGCGCTGGACCAGCCGGTCCATCCCAGCGATGCCGATGGCCGACAGCAGGGCGCCGATGGTGGTCGGGATCAGGCACACGAGCAGCGACACCAGGATCACCACCGACACCGACACGCCCGAGTAGTGACCGAAGGGCTGGAGCACGATCACCACCGGGATGAACACGATGGTCAGCACGGACAGCAGGATGGTGAGGGCGATCTCGTTGGGCGTCTTCTGGCGGTTCGCCCCCTCCACGAGGGCGATCATCCGGTCCATGAACGTCTTGCCCCGCTCGGCGGTGATCCGTACGACGATGCGGTCGGAAAGGACCTTGGTGCCGCCGGTCACGGCCGAGCGGTCGCCACCGGACTCCCGGATCACGGGAGCCGACTCGCCGGTGATGGCCGACTCGTCCACCGAGGCCACCCCTTCGACGATCTCGCCGTCCGAGGGGATGAGGTCGCCCGTTTCGCACACGACGAGGTCGCCCCGCTGCAGCTCGGATGCGGCCACCCGCCCTTCGGCGCCGTCGGGGCCAAGGCGCCGGGCCTCGGTCTCCGACCGCATGCGCCGCAGCGTGTCCGCCTGCGCCCGGCCCCGGCCCTCGGCCATGGACTCGGCAAAGTTCGCGAAGAGCACCGTGAGGAACAGCCAGGCGGTGATCGACCAGTCGAAGAGGCCGGGGTGGGCCACAGACTCGATGAACGTCACGACGGTGCCCACCAGCACCACGAACATGACGGGGTTCTTCACCTGCACCTTCGGGTGCAGCTTCTTCAGCGCCTCCGCCGCGGCGTAGCGGAGGATCTCGCGGTCGAGGAGGCCGCGCTGGCCGGCCACCCCCCGGGTGGCCCGTGCCGGCGCGGGGGCGGCGGCCGGACCACCGGTGGGGGATGCCGGGGCCGTGGAAGCGATGTCGGTCATGGCAGCAGCGCCCTCCACGACGCCGGGGTTGCGAGGTGGCCCAGCGACTGGCCGATCACGGGCAGGACCGTGACCACGGAGTAGAACTTGTGGCTCAGCTGCTCGGCGATAGGTCCAAGGGCAACGGCGGGGAAGAACGTCAGCCCGCCCACGATGACGATCACGCCGATCAGCAGGCCGACGAACATGGTGTTGTCGGTGCGGAACGTCCCGGCCGAGGCGGCCACCACCTTCTTGGCTGCCAAGGTCCCGGCCAGCGCCAGGCTGGGGACGATGATGGCGAACCGGCCGAGCAGCATGGCCACCGCCCCGGCCACGTTGTAGAAGGCGTGGTTCCCTGTCAGGCCGGCGAACGCCGAGCCGTTGTTGTTCCCCTGGGACGTGAACGCATAGAGGATCTCACTGAACCCGTGCGGGCCGCCGTTGAGCGGGCCCGCCCGCCCGGCATGGATGGAGACGGCGATGCCGGTGATGACGAGCACCGTGATGGGCATCACCAGGATCCCCAGCCCGGCCAGCTTCACCTCGCGGGCCTGGATCTTCTTCCCCAGGTACTCCGGCGTCCGGCCGATCATGAGGCCCCCGATGAAGACGGCCAGGATGGCGAACAGCAGGATCGTGTACAGCCCGCTGCCCACGCCGCCCGGGCTCACCTCGCCCATCATCATCCCGCTCAGTGGCCCGAAGCCGCCGATGGGGTTGTAGGAGTCGTTGGCCGAGTTCACCGCCCCGTCGGAGGTCTGGGTCATGGACACGTTGAACAGGGCGCTGCTCGTGTCCCCGAACCGGACTTCCTTGCCCTCCATGTTTCCGGCGGGCTGGGAGGCAACACCGGCAGCCGCCACGGCCGGGTTGGGCTGGTGCTCGGCGTAGGAGGTGAAGCCGACCCACGCGCCGAAGATGATCGCCATGGCAGCCAGGAGGGCGGCGCCGTGCCGGACGCTCCCCACCATCTTGCCGAAGGTGTACGTGAGCGAGACCGGGATGGAGAGGGTGAGGAACACGTACAGCAGGTTGGTGAGCCCGGTCGGGTTCTCCAAGGGGTGGGCCAGGTCCGCGTTGAAGAAGCCGCCGCCGTTGGTCCCCAGCTGCATGATGGAGCCCATGAACCCGGCCGGGCCACGGGCGATCGTCTGGGTCACGCCGTTCAGCGCGTCGTGCACGGTGGCTGGGCCGGCCAGCGTCTGCACGGCTCCCTGGCCCACCAGCACGATGCCGGCCAGGAAGGCAATGGGAAGGAGGATGTACAGGAGCCCCCGGGTGACGTCCACCCAGAAATTCCCGATGGTGCCCGATCCCTTGCGGGAGAACCCACGGACCAACGCGATGGCCACGGCGATGCCGACGGCGGCGCTGACGAACTGCTGCACGGTGAGCACGCCGATCTGGGAGAAGTACGACATCGTGCTCTCGCCGGCGTAGTTCTGCCAGTTGGTGTTGGTGACGAACGAGACACTCGTGTTGAAGCTGAGCGCCGGGCCTACCGCCCCCAGGTGCTGGGGGTTCAAGGGGAGGAGGCCCTGGATGCGCAGGAGGAGATAGTCGATCCCGATGAAGCCGCCCGAGAAGATGATCAGGGACGTGGCATAGCGCTTCCAGGTCTGCTCCCGGTCGGGGCCGGTGCCCAGGATGGCGTAGATCGGCCGCTCGATGAACCTGAAGAAGTGCAGCCGTGTCTCGAACACGGCGGCCATGTAAGACCCCAGGTAGCGCCACGCCAGCCCGAGGGCGATGACGAGGACGGCAATGGTCCAGAAGTAGGTCATCCGCTGGGCCCCTCAGAACCACTCAGGCTTGAAGAGGGCCACACCGATGTAGATGAAGACGGCGATGGAAACCGCCAGCAGGACTCCCTGGACGACGGTCATACCCGGTCCAGCGCCCACACCAGGCCGAGCATGGCGGCCACGAACACGAGCACCCCGAGCACCACGAGGAAATCACCCATGTCCCAAGTCTGCGGGCCGCGGCGTCAACCCGACGTGGACGTGGACCGGCCCCCCGTAAACGTTTCGTGAACGGCCCCTCGTAAGCTTCCCGCAGTGCGCCGCCTGGAGCTTCCGAGGCCGTCTACGGCGAAGCGGTCTGGGGCCGGTGCCGCCGGAGCGGTGGGAGCGGCGGCTGCCGGCGGGTTCATCGCTTGGGAGGGCACGCTCGCACAGAGCTCGATGCCAGCCCATGTGAGCGTCCTAGCCGTCATCGCCCTGGCTCTGGCGGCCGCCGGGGTGATGGGGCGGTCCCGCCAGCGGCGGCCGAGCGCCGCGTGGCTGCGCGACGGCGCCGTCGCCGTCCGGGACGGCCTGGCGTGCCCCGGGCGACGACCGCTCGCGCTGCGGATCGGCGTTGCCGTCTGGGTGGTGCTGGCTGCCGCCACCATCGGCTGGGACCTCACCAGCTTCCTGCACCAGTCCCACTCCCTGCCCACGCTGAGCCGGTTCGTAGGGGCCGTCACCCGTGCCGCATGGGGCCGCGCCACGGTGTTCGCCGCATGGCTGGCGCTCGGCGCCTACCTCGCGGCCGGGGGCCGCCGCCGGCCATGACTGCCGGTGCGGTCGTGTGGGCCGTCATCGGCGCGGCTTGGGCGCTGTGGCTCTTGGCCTCGTCAACGGTCGGCCCGCTCCCCGGCCCGCTTCGTGTCGTGCGCGCACTGGTCGGGTCCTGGGCCGGACGGGCGCTGTGCCTGGCCGCCTGGGGCGGGGCGGGGTGGCACCTGTTCTGCCAGCGCCCCTGACGGGGGGGCGGCCCGGCGGGGGCGCGGAGGCGCCTGGTTCAGGCGACCGGGCGGCGGTTCGACGCCTCGACGGCCCGGGCCAGGCCCGCAGTCACCGATGCCACCTCGCGGCGGGCATCTTCTGCCAGAGGACCGGCCCGCAGCGCGGCTGCGTCGGTGGCGGATGCCAGCGCAGCCCGGCGGATGGACGTTGCCGCGTCCTGCATCTCGGCGACCTGGCGGGCCAGGCTGCCTCCCGGGTCGGCCGGAGGCCCGGCCGGCGGCCCCGACCCCCCCGCGGCGACGAGCAGCCGGTCAAGGTCCTCCGACGCCGCTCGAAGCCGGCGGCACAGGGAGGGGAGGTCCCCCACCGTCCCGCCCGCCCGCTCGGCCTCCTGGAGGGCACGGGCGGCAGCATCCACCGACTGCCACAGCTGCAGCCGGAGCACCGCCGGGGAGTCACGGCGCCACGGGCGGCCGCCGCCGCTCCCGGACCGCACGACGCCGAGCAGCGCCACACCGATGCGCGCCGAGGTGCTGGACCGCAGCGCCCGCCAACGGCGTCGGACGCGAAGCCAGGTCACGACGGCGGCCCCGGTCACCAGCCCGCCACCGGCAACGACTGCGGCCGAGGACGCCAAGAGCAGGTCGGAGACGCCGCTCATCATGGTCCCGAGTATACGGGGACGCCCCGCGCCGCCGGTGGGCGGGTGCGGCCGGGGGTCAGTGCCCGGGTGCCGCCACGTGGCCGTCGTGCCGGCGTTCCCGGGCGGCCTGGCGCGCCGGCACCACGACGGTGTCGTTGCGCACGTAGGTGAACCACCCGATCATCGCCAGCGCCCCCTGGATGCCCACGCCGACCAGGCCGAGAAAGATCAGGAGGCCGAGGGTCAGGTAGGCGTTGTTGGCGCCCACGTCCCGCTTGCCCAGGATCCAGGTGATCAGGGCCATGACGAAGAACTGCAGCCCGCACAGCGAGCCGAAGAGGGCCGCCGCGGCCTGCGCCGTCTTGCGGTACCCGCCGGTCAGTGCAGCCAGTGACCGGGTGATGATGGCCCCGGCGCCGCCCACGACACCGAGGGTGAGGACGCCGGCGACGATGCCCGGCCACCACGTGTTGTCGTAGACGGCCAGCGTGGCGAACGACATCGCGCAGCCGAACACCAGGGTCAGCCCGATCAACGACACGTACAGCTTCGCCACTTCCGCTCACCTCGGCTTCGATGGATGGTCCTGGCGAAAGCATGCCCGACGGCGCCCCAAACGGCACATTCCCAGCATCGGGCCCTTACGAGATCACCAGTGCCAGGCTGAAGCCGTCGTAGCCCTTGCTGCCGACCGTCTGGATGACGGTGGCCGTGAGGCGAGGCTCGGCCGCCACCGCCTCGAGGTAGCGCTGGACGCCGATCACCGCCGGGTCCTCGCAGGCCGCGTCGGCCACCTGTCCGCCGCGCACCACGTTGTCGGCCACGATCACGCTGCCCGGACGCACGAGGCCCATCACCTTGCGCAGGTACTCGGGGTAGCCGTCCTTGTCGGCGTCGATGAACACCAGGTCGAACGGAGCCGCCCCCTCGGCCGCCATGGCGTCCAGGCTGCCGCTCGCCGGACCCACGCGCTGCTCCACCCGGTCTGCGACACCGGCGCGCTCGAGGTTCCTCCCGGCCACCTGGGCGTGGTGGGGGTCCAGCTCGCAGGTGACCAGGCGACCGCCGTCCTCCAGGCCCCGGGCCATCCAGATGGCGCTGTAGCCGGCCAGGGTGCCCAGCTCGAGCACCCTGGTGGCCCGCAGGCTGCGCACCAGGAGGTGGAGGAGCATCCCCTGGGCCGGCGAGACGCTGATGGGTGGGAGCCCTTCGGCGGCAGCGGAGTGCTGCGCCTGCGCCAGCGCGCCGTCCTCGGGGACGAGCAGGTCCGTCACGTAGCGGTCAACGGCCGTCCATCGTTCTGTGTCCATCCACCCTTCGTAGCCGATGGGAGGCCGACCGTGCCGCGTCCACGGCCTCAGGGGGCCGCAACCTCCGAGGGCGCGCCGATGCTCGGAACGCGCCCGGGGACGGGACGCCAGATGACCGCCACCGCCACCACCAGCACCGTGCAGCAGGCCGCCGCGCTCACGAACGGCAGCCACGGCACGAGGCCGAACAGCGCCCCGGCGCAGGCGGCGGCCACCGCCGTGGCTCCCGTCTGGCTGGCGGCAAACAGCCCTTGGGCATGGCCGTGGCGGTCCGGCGAGGTCCCCTGGCCGAGCAGCGACTGGCAGGCGGGCATGGCGATGGCGAAGCCGAGCGACTCCCACACCCCCAGCGCCATGAGGATGACGTAGCCCGGCATGAACGGGTAGGAGGTGAGGAAGCCGATGGACCACACGAGGGCGCCGACGGCCAGCCAGCGCCGGTCCAGATGGTCCGCCAGCCATCCCGCCGGGCGGGACGCGGCGGCAAAGGGCAGCGCGAAGAGGGTCCAGCTGACGCCGATGGCCCATTGAGCGGCGCCGTGGCGGGTCATGAGCAGCGTCCAGCAGGCTTCGTAGACGCCCGACGTCACGCCGATCATGGCCGCAGCCAGCAATGCGCCCTTGACGGCGCGCGACGCCAGCCGGGGACCGAGCGCCGCCGCCGAGTCGGGGCCGCCGGCCGGCAAATCGGAGGCAGCAGCCGGCGAGCCGGGGGCGCCAGCCGGCATGTCGGTGCCAGCAGCCGGTGCCGACGGGACCGGGCCGCCGGCGCGGTCCCCCGCCACGGCGCCCGGGACCGCCGCCTCCAGGGGCCGGGCAAGGGCCATGGCCGGGACGCGGACGGCCACCACCGGCACCAGGGATGCCAGGGACACCAGGGCCGCGGCCACGAACAGCCAGCGCATCGCCCCCAGGCCGGCGAGGCTGCCGAGGACCGGCCCCACGGCGAGCCCGCCGAGCTCGGCTCCGTAGAGGCGCCCTGCCGCCCGCCCCCGGTGCGACAGGGGGACGGCGTGGGCGATCATGGCAAGCGCCGCCACCATCGCCGCTCCCGCCCCGGCGCCCTGCAGGCCCCGGAAGACCACGTCCAGCGCCGCCGGACCCGGCACGAGGAACAGGATGCTGCCCGCGGCGTAGGCCAGCACCCCGGCGATCAGGACGGGCAGGCGCCCGAACCGGTCGGACATCCTTCCGGCCCCGTACTGGAAGACGAAGGCGGCGGCAAAGTACGCGGCCATGACCGCACCCACGATGACGTCGGACCCACCGCTGTGCCGCACGTAGAGGGGCAGGAGCGGCAGGAGGGCGCCGGCGCCCGCCCACTGGAGGAACACGGCGATCGAGAGGGTGCGGACCAGCCCCACCACGGCCGGCGGGAGCGGGCCGCTCCCCGGTGCGGCCGCGCCGACGCTGAGCTCGGGCGAGGCGTCCACCTCATGATCATGCCTGCTGGCCGGTAGGCCCCGGCGAGCCAGCCTGGCCGTCGCCCCGGCTATCGGCGGGCGCGGTCCCTGGGTGACGGGTCCGGCGGTACGCTCGGCCGACAGCCGGTCGCAAGGAGGCGCGATGACCATCGAGACGTCCTTCCGGTACGAGCAGATCAGCGCCAAGGCCTATGAGCACCCCGCCGATCGGGCGGCCACCTCCGCCCTCCACGCCGTGCCGCTGCTCGACACGGTCATCAAGCGGCTGATCGACCTGGGGCACGAGAAGCGCCTCCGCCAGGTGATCCTGGGCAACGCGGTCAAGATCGGCCCCGAGCAGGTGCCCGAGATGTGGGGACGTTACGTGCAGGCCGCCGGCATCCTGGACCTTTCCGCCGTCCCCCCCTTGTACGCATTCAACGGCGCGGACGCCAACGCGATGACGCTGGGTGCCAACCGGCCCATCATCGTCGCCAAGTCCTCGTTGATCGCCAGCTACACCGACGACGAGGTGCAGACCGTGCTGGCCCACGAGCTCGGGCACGTGCTGTCCGAGCACTACTACTACACGACGGCACTCGTCATGCTCCGCCAGTTCCTGGACGGCTCGCTCCCCAAGTCGCTGCTGCTGGGCCTGCCGGCGCGGGCCATGTACCTCGCGCTGCTCGAATGGTCCCGGGCGGCCGAGCTGTCTGCCGACCGGGCCGCCGCCCTCGTGCGCGGGGACCCGCTCGACCCCTGCCGCCTCATGATGCGGTTGGCCGGCGGAGCCCTTCCGGGCATGAGCTTCGAGGCCTTCATGAAGCAGGCCACCGAGTACCAGAACGAAGACGACCTCTTCTCGCGACATGCCCGGTTCTGGGCCGAGCTCAGGTTGAGCCACCCGTTCGCCGTGCGCCGGGTGAAGGAGCTGATGGAGTGGGTCCAGTCCGGGGAGTACGACCGGATCCGCGCCGGTGTGTATCCCAGGAGGGGCCAGGAGCCGCCCCCCTCGGAGGAGTTCGAGGCGGCGGTGGCCGCCTACCGGGCCAAGTTCTCCCGCTTCCTCGAGCGCACCGCCGGGGATGTCCAGCGATTGGGCCGCCAGTTCGGGGACTGGCTCAAGGCCCGGTCCCCCACCGGCACCGGAGACGAGCCCGCCGGCGCGCCGGCAACCTGATCGCGGACCGGCCCGGGCGGTGCACGCCCGGGCCGGTTGCGAGGTCCTTCCCGCCCCGGGGCTGCAGCATGCAGGCCCGGGGACCAAAGCTCAGTGGTGCGGGGTGTCCACCCCTTGGACGCCAGCGATGTACTCGTCGGTCTGGCGCTCGGGAAGTCGGCGGATGATGGCCATGTAGTAGATGAAGAGACTCCATCCGGCAACGATCAGGAGGTCCCACCAGATGGGGATGGAACCGTCTCCGCCGACCCAGACTGTCTTGAAGATGCCGGTGCCGCCGATGATCCCTCCGGTGCCGTAGTTCCCGAAGAAGATGATGAGCCCCAGGCCGATGAGCCACGGGAACACCCAAACCGCCGCAGCCCAGTCCAACTGTGGGCGGCGCGGGTTCAGCTTCAAGGCGTATGACACCGTCATGAGGACAAGCCCGATGATGAGGCCGGCCATGACGGCTGAATAGGTGGACCACCCGCTCCAGTAGACGATGAAGTTGCCGAGCACGAACGCGATTGGCGCCACGACGCTCCCAGCCGGCAACAGGTACGGCCGGCGCAATTCCGGCTTCGACTTCCGGAGGGCGCCGAGAGCCAGCGGGGCGCCGCAATACATGAGGACAGAGGACGCCGTCACAGCTGTCACCAGTCGGTACCAGCTGGGGAACGGCAGCAGGAAGAGGATCCCCACAACGAAAGCGATGGCGACGGCAAAAACGGGCACCCGGTTCTTCTCGGTCGTCTTCTCGAAGGCCGTCGGGATGTAGCCGTTACGCGACAGCCCGAACGAGATCCGGGAGGCCGAGGTGAGGTAGATCATCCCCGTTCCCGACGGCGAGATCACCGCGTCCAAGCGCAGGATCCAGGCCAGCCAGATGAGGCCAGCCACCTTGGCCACCGTGTAGTACGGCGATCCGGACAACAGCGCTGTCTTGGTCAGGCCGCCCCATGTGTGGGCGTGGGCGATGGTGCTGGGGCTCAGAGCGCCCACAAAGGCGAACTGGACAAGCACGTAGATCACGACACCGATGAGGATCGACCAGATGACCGCCCGCGGAAGGTCCCGCTGCGGGTTGCGGCTCTCCCCGCCGAGCTGGACGGCCTGCTCGAACCCCAGCAGGGCGAAAACGATGCCGCCCTTGGGAATGGCCTCCATGATCGCCTTGGGGACTGTGTGGACTGTTCCGCCGTAGAAGAATCCGCCGTCGGCCGAGAAGTTGGAGCCATGGAACTTGGCGAGCAGGAAGACGAGGATCGCCAGGATGGGAATGATCACCTTCCACGTCGTAACGGCGCTATTGGTGTGGGCGAACCACCGGATGCCGACAATGTTGATGATGACGAACACCAGCATGAGCCCGATCGCAACCAAGGTGCCGTCGGCGGAAAGGGTCAGTGTCTTCGCGTTGTAGAGGAACCCACCCCAGGACGTGGTCGACATGTAGGTGACCGCGGCGATCGCCTCGATCGGCGCCACGGCCGCCGCCTGGAGGTAGGAGAACCATCCGAAGGTGGCACCGGCCACGCTGCCGTAGGCGTAGTGGGGGTACCGGCTCGTGCCGCCGGTCACGGCGAACATGCCGCCCAGCTCGGCATGCACCAGCGCCAGGACGATCACGATGGCGCCGGCGATGAGCCACGACAGCAGCGAGCCAGGCCCTGCCAGGGCGGTAGCCGCCAGGGCACCGAAGAGCCAACCGGATCCGATGATCGAACCCTCCGATGCCCATAGGAGCCCGAAGAATCCAACTGTTCGCTTTAGCCCCTCGTCAACCTCGACCTGGCGCTCCACGGTACTTGTGAGCATCGCTCGCCCCCCCTTGTCGCGTGTCAATGCCAGCCCGGCGGACGGATGCGGCCCCCTGTGCCCACGCCCGTCCGGCGAACTTGGCGGCAGCATATCCCCGCGATGTGCGCCGCGCGAGGGAAATCGCGGCGCGGGCCGGTGCGGCGTCCATGACGTCTCCCGATCGAACGTCCGCTGATGCCCTTTCCCCATCGGCATATGCCATCACACGAAATGCAACGGCAGCGCCGCCGGGTTCGCTCAGTCGGGCTGCGGTCCCGCCGGTGCGTGCCCGTTGGGGCCGCCCCCCGCGGCGCGGGTTGCCTCGGCGCGGGTTCCCTCGGCGCGGGCCGCCTCGGCACGGGCCACCTCGGCACGGGCCGCCTCGGCCTTGGCCGCTTCCGCCTTCCCCATGGCCTCGAGCGCGGGCACCAGGTAGCCGACGCCCGCAGCCACCACG
Organism: Acidimicrobiaceae bacterium; assembly: GCA_027306755.1. Taxonomy (GTDB): domain Bacteria; phylum Actinomycetota; class Acidimicrobiia; order Acidimicrobiales; family RAAP-2; genus JAJYVT01. The sequence goes on from DAHUZE010000009.1 coordinate 29,892, forward strand.
CCGAGCATCATGACCCCCATGCCAAGGAGCCGGGTCACCTGGAAGGTGGCGAGCACGCCACCCACCACGCCGACGACCACGCCCACCGCGCCCAGCACGGCGCCGATGCGGGCCATCCGGCCAGCGGCGGTCGACAGCACCAGGACGCCCACCGCCCCGATGCCCAGCGCGATGCCGACCGCTCCATGGGCGGCATAGAGCCACGTCGCCCTCGCCGGCAGGAGGGCGTCCGGCCGCCGGAACGGGACGGTCACGATGGTGGCCACGCCGAGGACGAGCTCCAGGGCCACCAGCGCGGCCATGGTGCTCCACAGCTTGCGGACCGCCTCTTCCCCGAGCATGGCCCCATCTCCGGGTCCGGGACGTTGCGTGGCCGGCGTGGGTCGGGCCGGCGCGGGACGGACCGGCGCCAACCGGACCAAGGCGTTGTACGTGACCGCGGCGATCAGCAGGTGCATCACCATGAGGACGCCCACTCCTGCAGGGGTGTTCCCCGTGATCAGCAACCACAGGTCCGGCAGCCAGAGGGCGAGGGTGGCGGCCACGGCCAGGCGCAGGAACAGCGGGCGCGGGGCCGAGGAGATCCTGGTGACCGCCAGCCAGGCGGCACAGGCGGCGAGGACGCCCACCACGGTGAGCGAGGCGTACTCCGAGGTGCGGAAGTGCGAGAAGTGCACCGTGGCGGGGAAGACCGCCGCGCCGATGTGGACAGAGAGGACGTCGGCGCCCAGGGAACCGGCGAGCGAGACCGCCGTCGCCAGGGCCGCGCACCACCACGCGGGCTGGCGATGGTCCGGCGCAACGTCCACATGCCCCCATGCGAGCAGGCGCCCGGCGGCGGCGGGCGGCGCGGCGGCGTCCACGGCCTTCGTGCCGGAGGGCGCGCGCCCGGTCCCGGCTGGCGCTGCGGGGTCCACGCCGTCATTGGAGCACGCACCACCGGCCAGCGCACGGCGCCCCCGGTCTAACCTCGACCTCCGTGACCCCCCGCGCCGATCCGCTGCAGCTGGTTGCCGACAGCGTTCGGGACCAGCGCGACCGCATGATCGACCTGCGCCGGGACATCCACGCCCATCCCGAGCTGTCACTCGAGGAACGGCGCACGACGGCCCTGGTTGCCGACGAGCTGACGCGGTGCGGCATCGAGCTGCGCCCGGGTCCGACGGAGACCGGCGCCGTCGGCGCGCTCGCAGGCGGACGACCGGGAGCGACCGTGCTGCTCCGGGCCGATATTGACGCCCTTCCCGTGAACGAGGAGACGGGTCTGCCCTTCGCGTCGACGGTGGACGGCGCCATGCACGCCTGCGGCCACGACGCCCACACTGCCATCCTCCTCGGCGTCGCCGGCGCCCTGTCCACCCGGGCGGAGGAGCTTCCGGGGCGCTACCTCTTCGTCTTCCAGCCGGCAGAAGAGCAGGTTTCGGGCGCCAGAGCCATGCTGGACGGCGGCTTGCTGGACAACGAGGCGGCGGCCACGGCCATCGGGCTCCACGTGGCGACCCTGGCTCCCACCGGCGCGGTCTTGGCCCGCCCCGGCCTGGCCATGGCCGGCGCCTGGGGCCTGAGCTTCACTGTGAGCAGCGGCGGCGGCCACGGCGCGCTGCAGCCGCGCCGGGGCAACGTGGTGCTGGCCGCGGCGGCGATCGCCACCCGCCTGCACGAGGCGGTGGAAGGCATGGGTGCCTCCGGCACGGACGCCGTCTGCAGCCCCGGGGTTATCGCCGCCGGCACCGCCCCCAACGTCGTACCCACCCGGGCCGAGCTCGGGGCCACTCTCCGGTGGTTTGACGTGGCGCAGCGCGACGAGGCCATGGACCGCCTGGCGGCGCTGGTCCGGGAGATCGAGGCGGACTTCGAGGTCGCGACCATCCTGGAGGTCACCTTCGGCACGGGTCCGGTGCGCAACGACCCGTCCGTCACCGCCACGGTCCTGTCCGCAGCCCACCGGGCACTCCCCGACGCACTGGTGGCGGACATGGGTGCACCGGTTGCCGCCTCCGACGACGTCTCTGTCCTGCTCGACGCCGTGCCGGGCTGTTACATGATGATTGGCGCCGCCATCGACGACGGTGTCACCCGGCTGCATCACAGCCCGACCTTCGACATCGACGAGCGGTCTCTCGGCATCGGGGCGGCGGCCCTGGCCGCCTCGGCGGTGGCGCTGGCCGACAGTCAGATGCCGGACACCAGCACCACCACGAACGCCAGGTAGAGGACGATCACGGCCCATCCCGCGGCCACCGAGAGCCCGCGTCGCCGGTAGGCGAGCACGGCCGTCAGGGCGGTCAGCCCCAGGTACCACCCCGCCGTCACGGTCTCAGGTGCGGACAGCCGGCCCAGGCCGAGAAAAGCGGCCGGGATGAGCAGCCCGGCCGCGGTGTTGATGGCGTTGCTGTTGAACCCGGTGCTGAGCATGGCCACGCCGCGGCCGCGCCGGGCCCAGTAGAGGGCGGCCACAGCATTGGGAAGGCTCGTGACCGCCGCCAGCCCGACGCCCCCCACCACGATGGCCGGCGCGGACAGCCGGGTCCCTATCTGGGTGGCGGCGTGCTCCATGAGGATGCTGGCCAGCACCACGATCACCAAGGCCCCCGCCGCCACCACCGCGTCGGGCATCCGGCCGCGCCGCGGATGCACGGTCGCACTCAGCTCGATCTCCTCTTCGGCGACCGCCGCCGCCACCCACCGCTCCCAGCGCGCGCAGTCCGGGCGCTGCCAACGGCGGCTTCCACTGCTTGCCGTCAGGACCAGGTAGGGAACCAGCACCATGGCCGCGGCCCCCAGAGCTTCGACCGGGTCCAGTACGCCGGCCACCGTAAGCACCGCAACCGCGGCGATCCACACGCCCACCGCTCCCTGAAGCGCGACGGCCCTGCGGTGCAGCGAGACGCCCCCGGCCACGACCGCACCCAGGCCCAGCAGGGCGGCAAGGTTGAACACGTTGGAGCCGATGGCGACACCCGCGGCCACGGCACCCTGGTGGTGGACGAGGGCGGCAACCGCCGACGTGATCTCCGGCGCGTCTCCCGCCAGCGCCGCCACCACCCCCAGGAGAGCCTGGGTGGCCCCCATGCGGGCCCCGAGGCGCTCGATGCGAGAGACGACCAGCCAGCTCGTAGCCAGGCTGACGATGGCACCCCCCAAGAAGGCGACCACGGCATCGGGGGTGCTCACCGGCGGCCCGCGAGCCCCGCCGGCAGCCGTGGCCTTGGGGTGGCGCCGGTGATCGGAAGTGCGGTTGCATGGGCGATTCCGGGCATGTCACGACCTCGGCTCGTAGGTTGCGTGCCGACCAGGCTTCCCGGCGCTCCATCCCCGACGGTACCCGTAACGGGGGGACGCCTCACCGACGAGGGCGAGGGCGCCTCTCCATGCACTCCTGCAGCCGTTCGTGGGGCAGGGCGTAGGCGGTGATGCCGTCCCGGCCGGTCATCGTCTCCGCAGCCACCAGCGCGTTCACAATGGCCTCCTCCGTGGCGTCCACCGTGGCCTCAAAGAGCGACGAGATGACCCCGTCCGACAGCATGGTCACCGTTCGCACCGCCGGCTCCGCCGACGTCGGCGGGTCGGGCACCGGTCGTGTGGAGTTGCCGGTGGCAAAGGCGAGGAACAGGTCCCCGCTGGAGTTGTCCCCGACGCCGCCAACCCGGGCGATCGCCATCCCGGCCCGCTGGGCCAGTCGCTCGCACTGGTGCGGCAGCAAGGGGGCGTCGGTGGCCACCACCACGATGATCGACCCGGCGCCCGGCGGCACCGGAAGCGACGGCACGGGCACCTCCTCGCCCGGTATCTCCCGGCCCACCGGCACGCCGTCCACCCGCAACCGGCGCCGCGAGCCGTAGTTGGCCTGCACCAGCGCACCCACCACGAACGGGCACCCGGGTGGCCCGGCCTTCCGCGAGGACGTGCCGATGCCCCCCTTGAACTGGTGGCACACCATGCCCGTGCCTCCCCCCACGTTCCCCTCGCCCACCGGGCCGCCCGACGCCGTCTCGAGGGCCGCCCACAGGTGCTCGGCCCGCACGTGCTGGCCGTCCACGTCGTTCAGGACCCCGTCCCAGGTCTCGCCCACGACAGGCAGGCTCCACGCCACGCCGCCCGGCGGTCGGGACCGCACGTCGGCGGCTACCAGCGCGTCGCGCACCACGCCCACGCTGTGCGTGTTGGTGATGGCGACCGGCGACGTCAGCATCCCGGACTCGCGCACCCACTCGAGCCCGGTGAGCTCCCCGTTCCCGTTCAGCCGGTGGCAGCCGGCGAACACCAGCTGCCGCCCGACGTCCCCGCACGGGACGACGACCGTCACCCCCGTGCGCACCGGCCCGGTCCCCACGCGTAGCGGGCCCTCCCCCTCCACCAGCGTGACGTGGCCGACCGTGACGCCGGGCACGTCGGTGATGGCGTTGAGCGGGCCGGGTTCGCCGTCCCCGATCTCGATGCCCAGATCCCGGGCCCGGGGGCGGGCACGCCCCGATGCGGCTGCGCTCACGCCAGCACGGACACGACGGCATCCCGCACGGTGGCGAGATCGTCATCCGTCATGGCCGTCGACAGGGCCATGAGCCCGTTCGTCGACACGAGCACGCCGGCACCGTAGAGCGCCCACCACGCCTTCTCGATGTCCTCGGGGAACAGGCGGAGCAGGGAGCCCCGCCCGCTCACCTCGATGCCGGCGTCCCCCAGCTCGGCACGCAGCCGGTCGCCCCGTTCGTTGAGGACGTCCACGGCGGCACCGTCGAAGAGGCGCATGGCGCGGGCACCGGCAACCATGCTCACCGGGTTGGCACTGAACGTGCCGCCCCAGTGGATGGGCTCGGGACGCTCGGGGTCGAAGCAGGCCATGACCTCCGCCCTGCCGCCGACGGCCCCAACCGGGAAGCCGCCCCCGATCACCTTGGCAAGCACGGTGAGATCCGGCTCGAGCCCATAGGAGGCCTGGAGCCCACCGACGGCCAGTCGGTAGGTGATGACCTCGTCCACGATCACCAACGCTGCCGCCGCTTGAGCCTCGCGGCGCACCATGGCGACGAACGAGGGGCTCAAGGGGCGGAGACCGGCCCGGTTGGACATCAGATCCACCAGGACGGCGGCGATCCGCTCGCCGTGGGATCCGAAAGCGCGGGCCAGGCCCTCCTCGTCGTCAGGCTCCACCTGGATGGTCATGGCCCGAACCTCGCCGGGGACACCCGGCTCCGCGCTCCCGACCACCTGGTCGTACGTGCCGTGGTAGGCACCCGCCAGCCGCACCACGAGGTCCCGCCCCGTATAGGCGCGAGCGGCCCGCACCGCCATCATCACGGCCTCGCTGCCCGAATTGGCGAACCTCCACCGCATCGACCGCCCGAAGCGCCCGGTCAGCAGCTCTGCCAGGTCGATCTCCGCCTCGGTCGGCAGCCCGAAGGCGGTGCCGCTCTGGATCGCCGACACAGCCGCGGCCGTTACCTCCGGGTGGGCGTGCCCGTGGACCAGCGAGGTGTAGTTGTTGTTGCAGTCGAGGAGGCGCCGGCCGTCGGCGTCCGTGACGTACGCCCCGGCACCGGCCCGGGCGTACGGAGCGGCGGGCGGGACGTACAGCGTGGCCCGGGAGTTCCCCCGAGGCAGCACCTGCTCGCCGCGGCGGCGCAGGTCTGTGGAGCGCGTCATGGCCGCACAGTACCGCCCGCCGGTTCGCGGACCAGGTGCGGCACCGCCGCACCGATCGCCCCGGGATCCTTGACGCGGCGGGCAGGACGCGCCACGCTCCACCGAGCACCTCGAGGAGGAGGCCAATAACGTCCATCGCCCGTACGGGCACCGTCATCGCCGCCGCAGGCGCGCTGGCAGCCGCACTCGTCGGCGCGGCCGACGCGGGCGGCGTGGCCGGCGCAGGTGGTGCTCCGCCCGCTCCGTCACTGACCCTGGTGTGGCAACAGCACATCGCGGACGGCGGGGGCGGCTCGTACATCGCCTTGTCGTCGCCGGCAGAGGCCAGCCTCACAGGTGGTGCGGCCGTCGTGGTGGGCGACAGCTCCGGCCACGTCTACGCCTACAGCCTGGCATCGGGGGCGGCCGTCGCGGGGTGGCCCAAGTACGTGGGGGCGGGCGTGACATCGACCCCCTCGGTCGTCCAGACGACGCCCGGGTCCACAGTCGACACCGTGCTGGTCGGGACCGGCAACGCGGCCTCCAGCTGCGTCGGCGGCTACCAGTGGCTCTACCCCGGCGGCGCGCAGACACTGGTCATGGCCACCAACCCGCCCACGGACGCCGCCTGCGGCCACAACGGCGTCCAGGCCTCGCTGGCCGTGGGCACACTGGGAGGGCAGACCGCAGCGGTCGCCGGGTCGCTGGGTCAGGAGACCTACGCGATGAACGCCGCCGGCCGTAGCGTCCTGCCAGGGTTCCCCTGGTTCCAGGCGGACTCCAACTTCGCCACTCCGGCGATCGGCCACGTGGAGGGCACAGGAGCCGATCAGATCGTGGAGGGCGGCGCCTCCAGCGCCGGGACCGCTTACGGCAAGACCTATGCCAACGGTGGCCATATCCGCATCCTCACCGCTTCGGGGAGCCTCGTCTGCGAGGACACAACGAACGAGTCGGTCAACTCGTCCCCTGCCGTCGGGCCGTTCCTAGCCGGCGGAGCCACCGGCATCGTGGCCGGCACGGGGCCGACATACCCGTCCGCCTCCCAGCACGACGAGGTCATCGCCGTGAACACCTCCTGCGGCCAGGTGTGGGCCGACAAGCTGGCCGGTACAACCGGCTACGGGAGCCCGGCACTCGCCGACGTGCTGGGGAACGGGCAGCTCCAGGTGGTGGCCACCACACGAACGGGCGGCGTCTTCGCGCTGGACGGCTCCACCGGAGCCCAGCTCTGGCACACGCAGCTCCGAGCCGGCATCGTCGGCTCACCGGTGACCATGGCGACGGGCACAGGGCACGAGGACGTGGTGGTGGCCAGCGTCAACGGCCTGGACATCCTCACAGGCGCCACCGGGGCGCCGCTGCTCCAGACAGTCGCGACCACAACCAGCTTCGAGAACGCCCCCCTCATCACCGAGGATGGCAACGGCTCCATCGGCATCACGGTCGCCGGGCATCAGGGCAGCGGCAGCATCGTCTCGCACTACGAGGTGGCCACATCGAACGGAGGCCGCGTGGACGGCACGGACACCTGGCCCCAATTCCATCATGACCCGCAGCTCACCGGGGACGTCACCACGCCCATCATCGCCCCGGTGCCACCGTTCTCCACATACACCCGCGTCGACGGCCTGACACCCGACGCCACGGCCGCCGCGGAGCTCGAGCACCAGTTCCCCTCGGGTACGTGTCCGGGCTCGACAGGGGACCGACCCGTCGTCTTGGCCACCGATGCAACGTACGCGGACGCCTTGGCCAGCGCCTACCTGGCCCGATCGCTCGGGACCGGCACCCTGCTGACGCCCACCGCCTCCCTGTCCGCCCCCACCCTGGCCGCGATCGAGGCCGAGGGCATCACCAAGGTGGACGTCGTGGGCGGACCGCTGGCCGTGGCCACATCGATCGTCAACCAGCTCCGGTCCACCGCGCCCACGGCGTGCGGCGGCGGAGCACGAGCCGGCGCGCCCCCGATCCAGGTCACACGGATCTGGGGTGCAAGCCAGTACACAACGGCCGAGAAGATCGCCGAGACGCCGCCTGTAACGAGCGTCGGCGCGGGCACGTTCCCCGGCGCGTACGCCGGCGCCGACGCCTCGGGAGGGACCGGGCGGTACAACGACACCGCAGGGCTCGGGTCCCCGGCGCCAGGCGGCACGACACTGCCGACGGCGATCATTGCCACGGGCACCGGGTTCCAGGACGCGGAGAGCGCCAGCACCATGGCCTACGCCAACCGGTTCCCCGTCCTGCTGACCACACCAAGCGCGCTGTCCCCGCAGTCGGCCTCCGCGCTGCAGGCCCTCGGCATCAAACAGGTGATCGTCATGGGCGGTCAGTTCGCTGTGAGCAACGGGATCGTGAGCGCATTGGAGTCGCTGGGGCTCGGCGTGCTGCGGATCGCGGGGCAGACATACTCGGACACGTCGGTGGAGCTGGCCAGCTTCGAGACGTCGGCTTCCACGGGCGGAGCCGGCCTCGGTTGGCGCGGCACCGGTTCGGTCACCGTGGCGCGCGGCAACGGCTTCACCGACGGCCTGGCCGGCGCGGTGGTCGCGGCCGACGGCCCGCTGGGCAGCTCGCCGGTGCCGTTGGTGCTGACCCTTGACCCGACCACGGTCGGCACAGCCCTGATCGGCTTCCTCCAAGCCGCCGGAAAGACAGGGATCGGCGGCGCGAAGGTCAACCACTTCACAGTCCTCGGCGGCCCGTTCGCCGTAGCCCAGTCGGCCATCAACGTGATGGGACAAGCGCTTCGCAGCTGAGGCGTCGCCCGGGGCGACGGGTCCGCCTCCAGGTCACCCGAGCAGGGGATCGACCCGGGCGAGCAGCGACCGGGCCGCCCGGACCACCACGTCGTGGTCGTGGGTGACGACGAAGCGGAACCGGCGGTCGGCGTCCGGCCCCTCGTCGCCGAGATCCGTGGAGATCAGGGCACCGGTGTAGTGCGAGCCGACCACGACGACCACCCACTCCCCCAGCAGCGGATCGTCGGGCCCCACCGTGGCGCCGCGCACACCTTTGGCCGGGGACGGGGGCAGCCCGGCCCCCAGGGCGACCACGAGCGGGCACCGCGCCGCCAACGCCTCGTACCGCCGGATCGTGTCCGGGGTGAAGTAGGCGGCGTTCTGGAATGCCGCCAGCACCACCGGCGGGCTCCCGCGCTGGAGGCCCTGCTCTTCGATGTGGCGCGAGATCGGGAGCAGATGGTGCTTCGCCCCTACGCGCAGCCGCGCCGGGTCGAGCAGCGCGCCGGGCGTGCGGGCACCAGGTGCCGCGGCCGCCAGCAACCGCACCGGAGCGCGCAGCGGGGGGTGGGCGATCAGCGGTCCGGGCGCCCATGGACGAGGGAGATGTCGAGCTTGACCACGTCGGGGCGGATGAATGGGAGCATGGTGATGCTGTCGGGAACGGCTCCCACGTCGTCCAGCGCCACCCCGCATCCGCGCTCGCGCACGCGGCCAGCGTTCGCACGAGCGCGGCAGGGTCGTTCAGGAGCGCGCGTTCGGTGACTTCGGCCACCACCTGGAGGGAGCTGGGCGCCTGCGTGGAAGGGCCAGGACGAGACCCGGGCTCCACGTTGACGAACAGCGCGAATCCTTCGGGCAACAGGGCGCGGGCGGCGCCGGTGACCGCCGCCTGCTGGCAGCGGTGGTCCAGTTCCTCCACCCTCCCCTGTCGCCGGGCGGTGTCGAACGCGTCCAGGGGCGTCACCTGGAGCTGCGGCCAGCGGGCGAGCGCCTCGGCACCGACCACCTCGCCCGTTTCCAGGTCGAGATGGGCTGGTACACCGCACGCACCATGGCCGCGTCATAGATGCGCGTGTCCGCGACGTCGAGCACGACCACGTGGCGCCGCTTTCCCACCGACCCGTCCCGGGCCACATCCCCCCGGACGTCGTCTTGTCCCGAGGCCAAGCTTACAGCAGCCCTGCATCAGCCCTGCGATAGCAGCGGCAGCGGCCGGAGGTGGCCATCCGGGGTTCCCGGGTAAGGGGTCACCACCTCACATCTCGAGCCCGGAGGCGACCATGAACGGCATCGAGCGCACCGTTCGGCGGATAGACGCGTTCCAACAGCGCCACCGTGTCACCGCCTTCGGGTTCGGCCTGATGCAGAAGTACGGCAACGACAACGGCGGCGCGCTAGCGGCCCGGCTGACGTTCGCCGCGCTGACCACCGTGTTCCCGCTCCTGCTCCTGCTGGTGACCGGCATGGCCATCGTGCTGGCCGATCACCCGGGTCTGCAAGCGAGCGTGCTGCACTCCACCTACGCGCAGATCCCGGTGGTGGGCAAGAACCTGGTGCAGAACGTCCATGCCATGAAGCGCAATTCGACCTTCGGCCTCGCGGTGGGCATCATCGGGCTCATCTACGGCGTGCAGGGCTTTGCCGGCGTCGGGCTCCAGATCATGGAGACAGTGTGGTACCTGCCCAAGTCCAACCGGCCCAGTTACATCACCCGGCTCGGCCGGAGCCTCGGCTTCATCGCCGGACTTGGCATCGGCCTCATCGTCACCACGTTCCTCTCGGGCGTGGGAACCTTCGGCGGGCACGGGGTGCCGTACGAGATCGGGGCCGAGATCCTGGCGGCGGCTGTCAACATCGGCGTCTACTTCCTCGCGTTCCGCATTCTCACCCCCAAGCAGGTGGGAACTCGCTGCCTGCTCCCCGGCGTGATCGCGGCGGGCATCCTTTGGACCGTGCTGCAGGGGCTTGGCACCTTCGTGGTCAACCACTACCTGCGCAACGACAATGCCGTATACGGAACCTTCGGGACGGTGCTCGGCCTGATCGCCTGGTTCGGCCTGGCCGCCCAGCTGACGGTCTACTGTGCGGAGCTCAACCCGTACCTGGTGCACCGGCTCTGGCCCCGGGGAATGGTCCAGCCGCCGATGACGGAAGCCGACCAGCGCCTGGCCGTGCTCCAGGCGACCACGAGCCAGTTCAGGCCAGAGGTCGAGATGGACGTGCGGGTGATGGGGCGCCCCATGTCGCAGGCCGAGTTCCTCGCCACCGGCCGCCAGCCGGATCTCGACGAGGTCGGCACGCACGTGGAGGTCGAGAACGACCACACGCACACCGAGCCCGGCGCGCGGGCCACCGGAGAGACGAAGGACGGTGAGGAGGCGCCACGTTGACGGACGAACGCCGTCAGATCCGGCGGTAGCGCACCTCGATGACCGAATAGAGGGCGTACGCAATGAGGCCGGTCGCGGCGAGGGTGATCCACCACGCCCCAGCCGGGGTGTGCATCACCGCTTCCAAGCTCTGGTCAAGGCTCTTCTCCTTGGACGGTGCATCGTCCACCGCGGCAAGGAGGGTGTACGAGGCGACGAGGGCCAGCAGCGCGGCCCGGGTCAGGTTTCCGGCGGTCCCGGTGACCCGGGCCAGCCGGAGCGACCAGTCCGGGGCGCGGCGGACGTCCATGGTCTCCCGGTAGTCGTGCACGCAGGACCACACGGCCATCGCAACCGCGCTCACGGCCAGGGCCGCGCCGAGCAGCCCCAGAAGGAACGGGCCGGCCGGCCAGGACAAGATGGTGGCCGCCGGACCCTGCGGATGGTTCGCCGGGCCGCCGGACCCCCCGCCGCCCGTGAGGATGGACAGCGCTTGAGCGAACAGCGCGAGGTAGATCACGGCGATCCCCAGCCATCCGGCCCGCTTCCAGGCCGACGGCCGTTCGGGGACCGCCGGATCGATCCCCGACACCGCCTGGACCAACCGCCAGCCGGCGTAGCACAGCAGGCCGGCGGACAGCAGGCCGAGGAGGAAAGGGCCGGCCGGCTGTTTGGCGATCTCGGTCAGGGCTCCGGAGCCCGACGCCTGGGACGGAGGCCGGCCATGGGCAACGATGAGGTAGGCGAGCACGCCAAGCATGACGTAGATCACCGCGCGGGAGGCCAACCCGGCCCTGGCCGCAGTCCGCAGCGACGAGCTCGGACCGGGCCGATGCAGCTCGGCCGCCACCTCCCTCGACGCTCGCCTCGCCCCCGTCGCCATGCAAGGGGAGTTCCCATCCGGCGCGGTTCTGAACCCTCGCCGGGCAGTGGTTCGCCCGAGCGGGATGGGCCGCGGTGGCAGGCTGACAGCGCGGCGACCGTCGCCGCCACGCTCGCCGGCTGCGGCGGGAAGGCACCATGGCCCCCTCTCCGATGACCACCGGGCCGCGCACCCGGCTCCCGGCCCTCCACGAGGCTCTCGTGCCGCTCGTCGTGTTGGCGGCTGGCATGGGCGTGGCCTTCCCTGCCGCCGCCCGGGCGCTGCGCCCGGGGGTGCCCGAGATGCTGGCGGCCCAGGTGGCCGGCGTCGCCCTCACCATCCCATTTGCCGAGCTCTCCCCTGTCCTGCGGCGGCCCAAGACGGTGCTTGCTGCGCTGGCCGTGCAGTGGGCCACGCAGCCGCTGGCCGGGCTCGCCCTCTACCACCTGGCGGGCGGGGGGCGGATCGGAACGGGGGCGTTCATCACGTCCAGCGCCCCCGCCGAGATCACGAGCGCGCTCGTGGCCGTGGTGGCGGGAGGGACGGCGGTGATGGCGGCGGCTTTGATGACCGCCAGCGTCGCTGCAGGCTGCGTGCTCACTCCGGCGTGGCTGCTGCTCCTCGCCCACGGCCACGTGGACCCGGGCGGCCTCGTGCCCGAGCTCGTGCTGTCGGTGGCCGTCCCGCTGGCTGCCGGTGTGGCGGTCCGCAGCCGCACGCCCCGGCTGGCAGCTCACCCCCGCCCTCTGCTCGACCTCTCGGGTGCCGGGCTCCTGCTCGTCGTCTTCGTGGGGGCGGGGGGCGCCCGCTCTCTGCTCCTCTCGGCCGGGATCGGCAAGGCGCTGCTCTTCGCCGCGCTCCTCGTGCTGGCCGGCTCGATCGTGGCGGGGACCTTCGCGGCGCTGGCCGGTGGGGCCGCCGAGCGCCGGATCGCTCTCGGGTGCCCGATCGCCATGCGGGAGTTCGGCATCGCGACGGCCGTCGCCCTGGCCATCGCTCCTGGCTCCGCCGGGTTCGGCGGCGTGTACGGGGTGGTCATGATGCTCGGGGCTGCGGCCGCCGCCACCGTCATGCGACGGCGCGGAGTTAGGACGCGCATCCGTTGAGGCGCGGCGGTGGCGCCCGTACCACGAACCGGCCGGACTGCCCGGCTGGGATGCTCGATACCGACTGGTGCGCGCCGGTACCGTGTCGCCATGGCCGACGCCACCAACACGAACGACGACGTCTGGAAGTCCGACCGCATGGTGGCCAACTGGGTTGCCGGGACCGGGGCCCGCGAGCGGCACAGGTCCCGGCACCGCCGCCTCATGGCCGACCTGCTGCCGTTCGACCGGGACGAGCCCTTCACCTTCGTGGACCTCGGGGCTGGGACGGGGGCGGCAACCCGGGCAGTGCTCGACGCCTTCCCGCGCGCCTCGGCGATCCTGGCGGAGTACTCGGCCCAGATGGCCGCCGAAGGCGGCAGGGCGCTGTCGTCCTACGAGGGGCGGTACCGCTATGTGGACTTCGACCTGGCGCAGGGCGACTGGCCCGCCGACCTCCCCACCGGGGCACCGGCCATGATCAGCTCCCTCTGCGTCCACCACCTGCCCGACGAACGGAAGCGGGCGCTGTTCGCCGAGATCTGGGACCACCTCGCTCCGGGCGGCTGGTACTTCAACTACGACCCGGTGGCCGCCGGGGATCCGGTCGTTGAGGCCGCGTGGCTCCGGGCCGGGGATCGACAGGACCCGGACGCCGAGGCCAGCCGCCGCAACCGCAGCCCGGACGAGCAGCAGCGGCACGAGAACCACGTTCGCTACATCATCCCGCTCGCCCCCCAGCTGGCATTCCTCGAGGAGGCCGGGTTCGAGGCTATCGACGTGTACTGGAAGCAGCTGGACCACGTCATCTACGGCGGGCGGCGCCCATCGGGGCGCGCCTCGGGCTGACCCGGTTTCCGGCGTTGCCGCCGACCCGGCGGCAACAGCCTTCGGTCCGGCCGACGCCCCTGCGAGGTGACACGGGCATGGCAGAGTGCCCGGGCGGGCATGGTGCCGGGGTGACGAGTCCCGCAGTGACCGCCTTCGTGCTCGGCGGCGGCGGCGTGCTCGGCGCGGCCGAGGTCGGCATGGTGAGAGCGCTCCTCGTGCGGGGGGTCGTCCCCGACATCGTGATCGGATCGAGCATCGGGGCATTGAACGGCCTGGCGGTCGCGGCCGAGCCGACCGTCGCGGCCGCAGATCGCCTGGCGGACCGCTGGGCCGCCTTGGGAAGCCGCCAAGTGTTCGCAGAGTCGTTGCCCGCCCAGCTGCACCACCTTCTCCGCCACGGCACCGCGCTCCACAGCAACGCCGCCCTCCGCCGCCTGGTGGAGGATGCGGCCGGCGACGCCCGGATCGAGCAGCTGCCGGTCCGGTTCCAGTGCGTCGCAGCGTCGATCGAGCGGGCAGGGGCCCACTGGTTCACCGATGGCCCAGTGGTCGACGCAGTGCTCGCCTCGTGTGCCGTGCCCGGACTGTTCCCGCCCGTCCGGATCGGGGACGAGCACTTCCTTGACGGGGGCCTGGTGGCCTCGGTGCCCGTGGGCCGGGCCGTGGACCTCGGAGCCACATGTGTCTTCGTGCTGCACGTAGGCCGGCTCGAGCTGCCGTTGACGGCGCCCACCCGCCCCTGGGACGTGGCCACGGTCGCCTTCGAGATCGCCCGGCGCCACCAGTTCGTGGACGAGATGGCGCGCCTGCCGGCGGGCGTGGACGTGCACGTGCTACCCACGGGAGGTTCAGCAACGCAGCCACCGTGGCGGTATCGCAACGCAGCCGGGGTCCGTCGCAGGATCGACGACGCCTTTGCCGCGACCACGGGCTTCTTGGACCGGGCGGGTCTCTGAGTGATCCCGCCGCGCCGCGTGCGCAGGCTCCTCCTCCCGGTGGCCGGAGGGATCGAGCTGGGCTTGGGAGCCGCGTCCGTTGCGTTGGCCGTGGCCGGGCTCCTTACGGCCACCGACCGGCGCCGCCGGATCACCCGGTTGGCAACGTTCACCGGCGGCTACCTCGTGATCGAGCTGCTCACGCTCGCCCGCTTGGGTGCGACGTGGGCCCTGCGGTCCGGTCGGTCACCAGAGTGGTACGACCGCGCGAACCTGAAGTCGCTGGAGTGGGCAGTCAACGCAGTGGTCGCCGTTGCCCGCCGCTCGGTGGGGTTCACCATTGCGATCGAACATGCGCTCCCAGGCGCTGCGCCCGGATCAGTCAAGGCTCACGATTCCCTGTCGGCGCCCGGACCCGTGTTGGTCTTGGCCCGTCATGGCGGGCTCGGTGACTCCCTTGCCGTCGTGTGGCTTCTCATCCGCCACGGGCGCCGACCCAAGGTCGTGCTCAAAGAAGCGCTCGCATGGGACCCGCTCATCGACGTCGCCCTCAGCCGGCTAGGAGCCTGCTTCCTGCACCCCGGGTCCCCAGAACGCGCCGAGCAGATCGCGACGCTCGCTCGTGGTCTCGGCCCCCGCGACGCCCTCGTCATCTTCCCTGAGGGGGGCAACTGGACGCCCCGCCGGCGCTGGCGGGCCATCCGCCACCTGGTCCGTGGTGGCCACCGGCCAGAAGCTCGGGCCGCCCTCCTCATGGACCACGTCCTGCCTCCACACCCGGCCGGAGTGCTCGCATGCCTCGGTGCCCGGCCGGACCTCCGGACCGTGGTGGTCGCCCATGCCGGATTGGATGGCCTCACCGACCCGCGCGCCGTCTGGCGTGCCCTGCCGCTGGACCGGCCCCTCACCATCCGGTGGTGGCCCACCGCTCCCCCACCCGAGGGAGACGACGAGCGGCGTGAATGGCTGACGGCGGAATGGGCCATCGTGGACGAGTGGGTCGACGTCCGCGCGGACACACGCTGACACTCCCTGGCCCTCGCCCGGTGCCGGTTGGCCCAAGCTGGCCGGAAGGCGAGGGCCGGCCAGATGTGCCCGCTCTGCTTAGGGTCGGTGTCGCTGGCGCCACGCGCGATCAGACCGAACAGCTCATCAGCGAAGTGGTCGTCCTGCACCTCGAGGGGCTCACCGACGACGGACTCCCGATCCCGGAGCCGGACTCGATTGACATCGATCAAATCGAATTGCCGACCCGCCTGACGACTATGCAGGCTGATCGACGGAGCACGGACGACAGTTCGAGGCGCGTTCGGTCTGTTGGTTCACACGGTCTCTGCAGCCTGTTTGGGTGGGCCGTAGACGCTCCTGTTCAAACCGAACGACCTTCGGGGACGACTTACGAGACTAGTTGCGGATACTTGAGCGCGACCACGCAGTCGGTCTAGGCATTAGCGGCTGGCAGCGAGGCGAACACTTGCCAGTCGGGGATGGCCAGGGCCGGTGGCGGCCGCCGTGGTCGAGTTCTCTCGTGCCCGCTGATGAGGGCTTCGGGGTCGTCGTCGGTTCGAAACTCGAGGACTCTCGTCGGAGGACGACCCTGCGGCCTTGGCCGTCGTCAGCGGTGGACGCGAAGCCCCCAGGGCGGGCTTCCGGTTGAACCGGCTCTGGCCGCGGGCAGAGCGACACAGGCGCCCTCGAGGGGCGCCTGTGCCGCTTCCATATTCACTACGCGCAGCCGTAGTAGTTGCAGAACCGCTGCGATGACGCTTCGTTGTTGAAGGAACCCATTGTCGCGACCGATCCGTTGACATGGACCGGGTACGAAGGCGGGCCGTATGTGGCGTTCCAGAAGAGCGTCGTGGCACACCCGCTGTAGGCGTGGACCGACTGAGCGGTGTCGTTGAACCAACTGGGGATGTTCGCTCCCCCGATGTTTGACGAGCAACCAGAACCCGTCCACGTCAAGGTTGTGCCCCGGTAACTCGATGTTGCGTAGTCGATTGCCAGGACCAGGCTGGGCGGCGGAACCGAGTTCATCGAGGCCGGCGTCGCCGAACTTTCCCCCAGCTCTGCCGGCGACACCTCGCTCGACGCTGTCGCGTGCGCCAAGTTGACACGCCCTCCCGTTGCAAAGCTGATCGACGCCCCGAAGGACGAGAAGCAAGTGGCCGTCGAGCCAGGAGCAACCGACTGCACGCAATATCGGCCCCCGCTGTTTGCCGAGGCAGTGGACCCCAGCAGGACCGGCACAGCGACGGACGCCCCGATGGCCAAGATCATCCCACCGAGCATCTTCGCAAGGTTGGCATGCTGCTTACTGAACCTCCTCTTTCCTGGGGGCGGGCTTGCCCTCCGAAGTGCGCCGCCCCTCCGTCTGCTCTGTCAGCGACCTCCGTATCGCTGGTCTGCAAGTTCCATTCTAAGCCCTCTGCAAGACCTAAGGAAGGGGCAATTGATAGCTATTCCTTAACTTCGGCGGCTGTCATAGCATCCGGATAACCGCGCGCGTTTACGGGCTTTTAAAGGGAGTCTAGTGGCGGCGCTACATAGCGATAATCAGTGGTGGGATGGGCAATCGCTCCTCACGGGTCACGGGCCCTTCCCAGTCGTCACTCGGGCCACCGGTAGTCCGAGGCGTCCGCACAGGCGTGTGTCGCCCGGGAACACGCCGGCTGCGCCATCAGGCATCGTGCAGACGACAAGGGAAGGAACCGGATGAAGCGTCGTGTTTCCCGTGACGTTGATGATGTGGGGCACACCGGGTTCCAGGAACCCGTCCTGCCACAACATGCCGCACGTCTGGAGGGCATTGGAGACCTGGGCGGGCGAACTGGGCGACCCCACCGCGACCACCGTCGTCCCATTGTTCGAGCTGAGTGACGGGAGGCTGTAGCAGTGCGCCGATGCGTGGTTCGTGACGGGCTGGTACTCGACGTAGGCAGCGGCAGCGGCCCCTCCGGCCACAGCGATCCCGATGCTGACGCCAACGACGACGCTCGGACGCCAGTGGAATCGCCGTCGATGGGGGGTCGTCGCTACGAGTGCTTCGAGCGCATGGCCGAGAGCTTCTTCGTACTCGACCCGCAGGGGTCGATGAGGGGGCAGGTGGTCAAGAAGTGTCACCGTTCCTCCTGGGAGATGGTCGACATGGGTGAAAAGGGGTCGCCGGTTCCCGAGCTCAGGACGACACGGTCACGGAGGTGGCTGTGCGCTCTCGAGAGTCGGGAGCGGATGGTTCCCGCCGGTATGCCGAGCGCTCCGGCAGCGGCCGCGTAGCTCAGCCCTGCCCAGTCGCACAGGGCGATAGCTTCTTGTTCCTCGATGCGCAGGTCGGCCACGGCGGCGAGGATGGATCCCATCGCCCGCTCGTCGTCGGCTCGCTGGACTGCCTGATCGGCGAAGTCGCCGACGTCGGCCGGCGGAGGCAACGTGGCGAGAAAGCGCTGGTGGCGGCGCGTAGAACGGCGAGCGTTCCGCACCGCGTTGTTCGCTACTGCCAACAGCCAGGGGAGCACGCTCTCGCTGTAGAAGCGAACATCCTTGCGACGGCGCCATGCTTCTAGGAAGACGACGCTCGTGAGGTGCTCGGCGTCCGCCCACGAGGCAGTGCGGCGGAAGCAGTGGTTGTACACGGTGGGCGCGTGGCGCCTGAAAATTAGCCCGAACGCCCCACCATCGTGGCCGACGGCCTCGTACCAGAGGTCCCGGTCGGAGCGCTCGCCGTAACTGCCCACACCCTGTTCATGTCCGCAGGGTGCCATCTGGTTCCCAGTGCCAACGCTCAGGGCGGGGCAGCGTCGACACGGCCACGGCTGGGGTTTTCCCTCAGGTTCCGTCCTATGCCGAGCGCGAGGCGCTCTCCATTTGAGCGACGATCTTCGTTCAGAGCCGGTCACCTGCCCTCATCGCCAAGAACGGCTCGGCTCTCACGTCCCTTCTTGGCGTCGGCCCGCGCGGAGAGGAGCTCCATGTCGCGTTCCTTCTCGCTGCGTCCCGGCCGGGATTTCGTCAGGGCCTCGAGCGCACCTTCCTTGGCCACCGTGCGGATCCTCATGATGACGCCGCGGTCCACCTGCCAGTGATCGGCGGCCTCGATTAAGGTCACCTCCAGACGAACCAGCTGGAGGAAGATATCGTACTTCTGCAACGGCGTCAGGAACCGCTTCGCGCGTCTGCCGGCACGGTCGGATCCACGGGTGTCCTCGGTCATCACCTGATGGTCCTCCACTGGTCGTGGAGACCCGCGGATGCCTCTTGATTCCGAGGCGAACCTCGGTCGCGAAGTCAGGCGCAAACCATTGACCGACGACGGACTCCCGATCCCGGAGCCGGACTCGATCGACATCGGTCAAGTGGAATTGCCCCGACCTGCCTTACGACTATGCGGGCTGATCGACGGAGCACGGACGACAGTTCGAAGCGCGTTCGGTCTATTGGTTCGCACGTCTCTGCAGCCTGTTTGGGTGGGCCGTAGACACTCCAATTCGAACCCGGCCAACGTGCGAGAACGTGTCCTGACCATCGTAGGCATCGCCGCGGAGACTGGCCCCACCGTGCAATGGTCGCTCCAGATGCTATCACTATCTGGTAGCATGCTCGTATGGCTTCACCGAGGACGACCTTCACGTTGGACGAGGAGTTGGCTGAGCGAGCTCGTCGACTCGGCGTCAACATCTCGGCCGCCGCTCGCCAAGGAGTCGCTGATGCCGTACGTGCCGCCCTCGCGCGCGCAGACCGGGAGGCGTACCTGCGACATCCCGAACGCGTAGACACCTCGTGGACCGACGTTGAAGCATGGGGCGAGCAATGAGACGCGGCGAGCTGTGGCTGGCCGAGGTAGGTCGAAAGAGGCGTCCCGTCCTACTGCTCACCCGATCCGAGGTGCTGGACGCGCGCAGTCTGGTCACGGTCGCCGAGATCACCACCACCATCCGGGGCCTCGCTGCAGAAGTCGACATCGACTACGTCGAGATCGGCCTGGACCGGCCGTCAGTGATCAACTGCGACGGGCTTCACACCATCGCCCAGGGCACCCTCTCCGGTCCCATCGGGCGCGTCAGCGAGGACATCATGCGCAGAGTGTGCTCGGCGCTCAGCTACGCGCTCGGCTGCTGACGCGCGCCAGTTCGAATACGGAGATCTGGTCCCCCTCGGGGTGGGCCGTAGGCACTCGTATTCCAACTTCGCCGAGATCCGTGAGCGGGTCGACGGCGTCGCCCATCTGTTGGAGCACCGGCCCGGCCGTCCACTTTCTTCAAGGGCTACCGTCAGGGATCGAAGAACTGAAGGGCTGGCAAGACGGCACGAACTCTCTTGAAGTCGGAATCGCGAGTCCAGAGCCTCGAGGACGAGTCGACGGTGGCCACGGCGATCTCGATGTCGGTCAGGGCGACGGTTTCGCCACGCTCGCGTAGACGTGCCGCTGCTTCGCCAACGCCCTGCCACTGGACCGGGCCGAGGTCTGCCCACGGCAACCCGGTCAGCAATAGCCAGAGCCTCGCTCTCTCGGGAGGCTTTGCACCGGCGAGCAGCTCTGCCACGACAGGGCCGCAGACCACCACCTCGCCCGCCACGAGGAGATCATCCAATCGAGCAGCCTTGGACCCTTTGCCGCGCCGCAGATACTCGACCCAGACCGACGTATCGGCCAGGACGGTCACGTCGTTCGGTCGGACCCACGCAAGGATCGCGAAACGTCGTCCAGCTCCACCGTTCCTGCGAGTTGCCGAAGCTGGTCGACTGCGTCGTGCGTGAGGTAGAAGCGCACCGCTCGCTGGATCGCCTCGGTCTTCGACACGCCCGGAAGGCGCGCCATGAGCGATGCGAGGAGGACGTCGTCAAGCTCGAGGGTCGTTCTCACGGGCCTTAGTATGCCATAGGGTCTGGCAGATTGACGTGGTGGGCCGTAGAGGACTCGAACCTCTGACCCCTTGCGCGTCATGCAAGTGCGCTACCAGCTGCGCCAACGGCCCTTGGGGGAGGACGCTAGCACCGTCCCCGGCCTTCCCTGCCCGGCCTTTACCGACCTGGACGCGCTGTTCGAGCCCGTCTGCGGGCTGTGCAAGAAGGTCAGCGGACAACGAGGAGGCCCGCGCCGGTGATGCGATCGTTCGCCAGGTCGGACAGCGCCTCGTCGGCTCGCTCCAACGGGTACGGCTGCGTCGTGGCGTGCACCCCCAGGCGCCGCGCCAACTGCAGGAGCTCCTCACCGTCCTGCCGAGTGTTGGCCGTCACGCTGCGCAGCCGTCGTTCCTGGAAGAGGTGGCTCTGGTAGTGGAGCGACGGGATGGCCGTCAGGTGGATGCCTGCCACGGCCAACGTCCCGCCGCGGTCCAGGGCCGCGAGCGCTGGCAGCACCAGTTCGCCCGCAGGGGCGAAGAGGATCGCTGAATCGAGGGGGACCGGGGGCTGCTCGGCGGCTTCCCCCACCCAGGCGGCGCCCAGCCGGGATGCAAGGATCCGGGCCTCCTCCGAGCGGGTCGCCACGTACACCTCCGCCCCCTGGGCGATGGCGATCTGGGCCGTCACATGCGCCGATCCGCCGAACCCGTACAGACCGAGCCGACCGCCGGGAGGGACGTCAGCTGCCTTCAACGCTCGGTAACCGATGATGCCAGCGCAAAGGAGCGGCGCAGCCTGGTCGTCGGGAAGGTCGTGAGGGAGGCGGTACGCGAAGCGCTCGTCCACCACTGCGGCCTCTGCGTACCCGCCGTCCAGGTCCCACCCGGTGAACCGGGCCTCCCGACACAGGTTCTCCGCCCCACGGCGGCAGAAGCGGCACACCCCGCACGTCGATGCCAGCCACGCAACGCCCACCCGCTCGCCGATGGCGAAACGACCAGCACCTAGGCCCAGCTTGAGCACGTGCCCCACGATCTCGTGCCCCGGGACGACGTTCGCACGGTGCACGGGCAGATCCCCTTCGGCCACGTGCAGATCGGTCCGGCAGACTCCGCAGGCGCTGACCGCAACCAGCACTTCCCCGGGTCCAGGACGCGGCGTCGGTCGCTCGGCCAGCCGGAGCGGATGACTGCCTACCGCTCCCGGTTGCGCAACCTCCCAAGCCCGCACGACCATAAGTCTGGTACGGGTTGCATCAGCCTGCCGCGCGCCGGAGCGGCTCAGCGGGCGCGCCCGCAATGGGCCATTCCCAGTCATTGGCGTCGAGCGGAGACATTCCCTTCCGCGTCCGCCATTGGGAGAACGACTCGGCCCACTCGCGGTGCCAGTCGGCCTGCCAGCGGTGGAGGTCGGGAGGGGGCGCCCCGGCGAGGTCGGGAAAGTGGCGGCACATCGCTTCCAGCACGCCCAAGGTCGCGCGCGCGTCCGCGAGCGCGTCGTGCGCGTGTTCGATCACCACGTCGTAGTGGGCGCACAGATCCCCGAGGGTGCGCCGGCCCTTGCGGAAGCGATCGAAGTGGCGATCAAGTACCAGCGCATCGAGGACCGGCCCTCCGAACCCCGCGTCGGCGAGACCGAACCCCAGGTGATGTCGGGCGCAGGCATCCACCATGGTCAGGTCGAAATCGAGCTTCATCCCTGCGATGGGGACACCCCGACGGGACGCATCGAGCAGCGCCGCCGTCACGACTGCGACGGCGGTCGCCAGTGGCATGCCTTCCGACCGGGCCCGTGCGTCCGTGATCCCGTGGACGGCCGTTGCAGGGGGCGGGATGGGGCGCCCGGGGTCGACGAGCGCGGTGTCGTGCGCAACAACCACGCCGTCAACCATGCGCACGAGGGCAAAGGACACCGGGACGTCGGAGAACCGCTCGACGCCGGTCGTCTCGAGGTCGAAAGCCAGCAGTTCCCCGGTATGCCACGGCGACATCGTTTGCATCGCGGGAGCATGACACTGGGGTGTGTCAAACCGGTGGATCCCGCGTGGCCGTCCACGAACGCCGCGCGCACTGGCTGCGCAGCCCGACCTACGCTGCAGGGATGCCCGACGAGCCCACCGCCGGCGGCGCCGGCACAGGCGGACACGACAACGAGGGCGCACCTCGGCCGTTGCCCTGGACCGGCCCTCACGCTCGCGCATCTGAGGAGCCGCCGTCACAGGAGCACGGGTGGCCGGCCCAACCGGTGCGCGCACCTGAGTACGGCGAGCCTCCTTACGGCCAAACGGGCCACGCCCAGCCTCCCTATGGCCAGCCGCCCTATGGCCAACCTCCCTATGGCCAACCTCCCCATGGCCAACCCGGGCATGGCCAACCCGGATATGGGCAACCCGGACCCGGATATGGCCAACCCGGATATGGCCAGCCGTACGGCCTCAGCCCACAGGGCCCGGGCCCGTACGGCCAGGGCCACGCTCCCGGTCAGCCCGGCGCGCCCTACGGCCAGGGCCAGTACGGGGCGTACGGCTCGCCCTACGGCGGCTACGGACCGAACGCCGGGGGTTACAGCCCCGGGCCGCAAATGGGCCACAGCTACAACTGGCCGTACGTGCCCCCCAAGCCCAGGGCGACGCCCGAGGAGCGGCGCAAGCGGACCCGCAAGCTCCTGGCCTTCCTCGGCGTCTTCGTCGTGTTCCTGGGCGTCGGGATCCTCATCGGCGCGCTCATCGCCCCCGTCAACCCCACCACAACGGCCGAGGGACTGGTGAGCAAGACGATCTCGGCGGCAACCCAGGCCCGCACCTACCACTACGTCGATCTCGCCACATTGGCGGGCGTGTCCGACAACATCACCGGGGACGCCTCGCCTCACGGCGGGCGCCAGGTCATCTCCCAACGGTGCTCGGGCGGCATGAACGTGTTCGATCTCCGCCTGGTGAGCGGCACCGTCTACTTCCGCGGCAACGCTCCGGCCGTCGTGGACCAGCTCGGCGTCGCCTCCACACGGGCGAGCACCGTGGTCAACAAGTGGGTGAAGGTCACCAAGGGAGAGACGCCCTACACGTCCTTCGCCGACGGGATCACGACCCGGTCGAACATCGCCCAGCTCAAGACAACCATCGTGGCCGCCAGCAGCGCTGCGGACCCCATCACCCCGCCCGCCACCAAGGTTTCCGGCTACCTGAGGCTCAGCAAGAAGGCGTCCGCCGGAACGGCGGCCCTGCTCATCACCACGAGCACCTCGCTGCCCCGGTCCCTCACCGGAACAGCCAAGATCACGGGCGGCCACTACACCGTCTCCTGGACCTTTAGCCACTTCCACGAGCACGTGAACGTGACGGCGCCGGCGAGCCCGGTCGCCTACACCTCGCTGCACGCCCGCACGCCGCCCAAGACCGCCTGCGGCTGACGGGTACCGGGGCTCAGCGCTGACTGGCTTGGCGGCCCTCGAGCAGCGGCGCCCCGGGCTCGCGGCGGCCGAATGATCCGGTGCCTCGCAACCGCCAGGCCACCCCGGAGAGCACTTCCAGCACCACCCGGTTGGCCAGGTACGCGGTGACTTCGGCATGGTCGTACGGGGGCGACACCTCCACCACGTCCACGCCCGCCAGGGGCAGCTCCATGGCGATGCGGCGCACGGCGTCAAGGAGCTGCCGGCTCGAGAGGCCCCCGGGCTCGGGCGTGCCGGTTCCGGGCGCCAGGCCGGGGTCGACCACGTCCATGTCCACCGAGAGGAAGACGGCGTCGCAGTCGTCCAGGGCCCGGGCGAACGCCTCGCTCAGGCAAGCGTCCAGCCCCCGCTCCACCACTTCGGTCATCTCGTAGCTGCGCATGTCCTGGCCGGCCATCCACGCCAGCGTCTCGGGCTCGGGCCAGTAACCCCGCAGCCCGATCTGGAGGAACCGGTCACCGCGGGCCGCCCCAGACTCGATCAGCCGGCGCATGGGCGTCCCGTGCCCGTAGAGCGACCCGGACTGCGTGTCGCCGGTGTCGGCGTGGGCGTCGAAGTGGATGACCGACACCTTCCCCCAGCCCACGTGGCGGGCCACTCCGGTCACGTCGGGAAGGGCGACGGTGTGGTCACCGCCGAGCACGACCGGGAGAGCCCCGGACCGCGCCACCCGCTCGACGGCCGCCGCCAGGCGGTCCAGGGACGCCTCGGTCTCCCCGGACGGCATCTCCACGTCACCCACGTCCACGACGCCCAGCTCCACCAGGGGGTCGACGCCCAACGCCAGGTGGGGGCGGCTGCCATCGTGGGGGAGGTAGTCGGTGAGCCGGATGGCCTGCGGGCCGAAGCGTGCGCCAGGCCGGTGCGACGTGCCGCCGTCGAAGGGGGCCCCCAGGATCACCGCCTTGGCCGATGCATAGCTCGCCGGGTCGTCCAGATCCGCCGGCGGCACCCCGAGGAACGTGGCGTCGGGCCCGTACATGTTCCCGATCCTCATGGCCCGTCCGTCCCGCCGGGACGGGTCGTAGCCGTCACGGCGCGGGTCATCGCGCCAACGTCCGCTGGAGGAAGGCCACGGTGACGGGCCACGACGCTGCCGCCGCCACCGGGTTGGAGAACTGGGGCGCGTAGGCGTTCTCGAAGGCGTGACCCGCCTCTTCTTGGACGACCACCTCCACGTCGCTCCGGCCGGCGAACGCCTCGGCGATCCGGTTGATGTCCTCGCGTTCGATGTACGGGTCGGATCCGCCGAAGTGGAAGAGGACCGGGCACGTGACCTTGGCGGCGAGCTCCAGCTCACCGGCGATACCGGACCCGTAGTAGGACACGCAGGCATCCGGGGAGCCGTCCGCCGCCACCTCGAAGGCCAGCCGACCGCCGAGGCAGTAGCCCATGGAGGCGACGGGGGCACCGTCCACCTCGGGCAGGGAGCGCAGGTGGTCCAGCGCCGCGACGAGGTCAGCCCGGGTGACGTCGGCCGGGATCTGGGCGAAGCGGCCCATGTACCCGAAGCCTTCGGCCAGCCCGGCCTCGTCGTGGGCGAGGGACACGTTGGGCTCCACCCGCCAGAAGACGTCCGGGCACAGCACCGTGAAGCCCAGCTGGGCCATACGGGTCGCCCGGTCGAAGAGGAACTCCCCCACGCCGTAGATCTCCTGCAGGAGAAGCACGCCGGGGCCGGGCTGCCCGGAAGTGAAGGTACGGGCGTCATAGACCCCCCCGTCTGGGGCGGTGACGCGCTCGGTGCGGTCGGTCACGGTCATCGGGGGCAGGCTAACGACCTGCCTCCCGTCACGCCATCGTGTCCAGGATCTCCTGGACGACGTCCATCGTCGTGTCCGGGTGCAGCAGGGCCAGCCGGGCCGCCGGCTCGCCTTCCCAGGTCGTGGGAGTGACGAAGGCGATCTGGTCGGCCAGGACACGGGCGGACCACGCGTCGTAGTCGGACCGCGCCCACCCCTCGCGTCGGAACAGCACGACGGACAGCGTGGGCTTCCGAACGAGCCGCAGGTGCGGCGTGGCCTCGATCAGCGCGGCGGCGTCCCGTGCCACCTGCATGACGGTCTCGACCGCATCGCGGTACGCGTCGGTGCCGTACACGGCGAGAGAGAACCACAGGGGAAGGCCCCGGGCCCGGCGGGACAGGTGGTAGGCGTAATCGGTCGGGTTCCACGGTTCCTCCTCCCCTCCCCCTGCGCTGGCGTCCCCCGCCCCCGCGTCGGACGGTGCCGTGTCCGCGCCGGGCATTGCCTCGTGGATGATGTCCAGGTACGCCGCGTCCTGCGTGTGGACGGCCTTGGCCAGAGCCGGATGCCGGTACAGGAGGGCCGCGCAGTCGTAGGGGCCGAACAGCCACTTGTGCGGGTCGATCACCAGGGAGTCGGCCTCTTCGATGCCGTCGAACAGCGGGCGGGCGGACGGGGCGAACAGCGCGCCGCCGCCGTAGGCACCGTCGATGTGGAACCACAGGTTCCGTCGCCGGGCCACCCCGGCCACACCCCGCAGGTCGTCCACGATTCCCCCATTGGTGGTGCCAGCGGTGGCCACGACGGCCACGACGTCGCGGGCCCCGTCCTCGTCGGCCGCCAGCCGCCGCTCCAGCTCCTCGCCCACCAGCCGGTGATCGGTTGCGGGCACGAGGTACGGCTCCACCCCGAGGACCCTGAGCGCCTTGCCCACCGAGGAGTGCGCCTCCTCGGAGCATGCGACCCTGGGCCGGCCGGTCGAGTGCCCCCGGCGGGTGGCCGTATCCCGGGCCACCATCAACGCGGACAGGTTGGCCGCCGAGCCGCCGGACACGAAGCAGCCGCCGGCGCCGGCGGGCAGGCCGGCCAGCGACGAGAGCACGGCCAGCGCCTGGTTCTCCGCCGACACCGCCCCGGCGGCCTCGAGCCAGGAGGTGGCGTGCATGGAGGAGCTGGACACCACCATGTCGAACAGCAGGCTGGCTTTGGTGGGAGCGGCAGGGATGAACGAGACGAACCGCGGG
>DAHUZE010000011.1 GCA_027306755.1 Acidimicrobiaceae bacterium
CACGGCATAGAGCACCGGGTAGCGGCCGGGAGCCTTGGGCCGGTAGACGTCGCAAGCCAGACGCACGCCGTCGCGCATCTCGACCAGCACGTTGCGGTCCACGGTGGCGTCCGGCCCGAGCTCGCCGTCACCGAGGATCACCCGCTCGTCCGAAGCTGTGACTGCCGTCATGACTTCCTCCCTCGGTCGAGCTCGACCCGGCGGGCAGCGGGCGCGGTGCTTCAGGTTCCCCGCAAGTGCGTGCTACCGCGGATGCTACCTACCATTGACGGTAGTGTCAAGACGACTGGAAGAGCCGACGGGTCGGCCGGCCGCGCTCAACGGCCGATGCGCCGGCGGATGGCGGACGCCCGATCGTGGAATGCAGGCTGGGCCATCGAATGCAACTGGGCCACGAGCTCGCTCTCGAGGGTGGCGCCCAGGTCGGAGGCGGCCGCAGCGGCGATGCTCGCCTTGCACTGCTCCACCAGTGCGCGGGGGGCGCCGGCCGCGCCGGCGACCAGTCGCTCGCTCGCCTCGAGCAGCTCGTCGTCGGGGACGCACCGGTACGCCAGGCCCAGGCGCTCCGCCTCCCGCCCGTCCACCACCTCGCCACCCAGGAGCAGTCCGGTCGCCGCGCTCTGCGAAAGGCACCGCTGCAGGAGGTGGGTATGGCCCCCTCCAGGGTGCAGCCCGAGGGCCAGGAACCGGGTCTCGAAACGAGCGGATCGCGCGGCGAGCCGTATGTCGCAGGCCAGCGCCAGGTTGATCCCGGCACCGACGGCCGCGCCGTTGACCGCTGCCACGGTGAAGAGGGGGGACCGGGCGACGCGCACGAACCCGGCGTAGATCCGGCGGAGCGCCTCCTCGTCGGCCGCGGCCAGCTGTGCCAGGTCCGCGCCGGCGCAAAACGCCGGGGCGGCGCCCGTGACCACCACCGCCCGCATGTCCGGTGTCGACTCGAGGGCGGCGAACGCAGCGACCAGCGCGTCCGACATGTCGAGCGACAGCGCGTTGCGCCGTCCGGGGTCGTCCAGCGTGACCCGGGCAAAGCCGTCGAACCGCTCGACGACAACCAGGGGCGCCGGTCCGCTATCCGACGACATGCATCCGCAGCGGAAGCTGGTTCAGCTCGATGGCGCCCGATGGGCCCACGGCCACAGTCCCCCCGATGTTGACGCGCGTCCGCCCGCGGCACGCGTTGGGCTCGAAAGCGAAGAGCATGCCCTCGGCCAGCTCGGCGTCGATCAGCGCCGGGACCGTCTGGAACCACGGGTACTCTTCGGCGAAGAACTGCTCAGCACCGCCGTGCAGCGTCCCGAGGAGGTAGGCCGGGCTCACCCCGTGGATGAGGGGTGAGAGGTGCCAGCAGCCCGCCTCGCGAAGGGGCACCGCCATGGCCTCGCATACCTGGAAGAAGGTTGCTCCGGGGCGCAGCGTGTCCAATCCGGCGTCGTAGGAGCGACGCGCCACGGACTCCAGCTCCCGCCACAGCGGGTCCACCGGGCCCATGGCGATCATCATCTGCTGCTGGGTCTCCACCCCGCCGTAGCTGGGCATGATCTCGGTGGAGATCAGCTCGCTCTTCCCGATCACTCGGGGGGCGACCGCGCCGGCACCCCACTCCGGCGGACCCCAGGAGAGGAAGTCCCTGCCCGACTTCACGATCAGCGACGGCGGGGTGAGGGTCAGTCCGGCACGGTAGACGGCGCCGGTCGCCGCTGCGTACAGATCCGCTTCGGAGACCCCCGGTCGGGCGGCGTCGAGCAACGCCTGGCAGGCCGTCTCTCCCACGGACGCGCTCGTGCGGGCCAGGACCATCTCTTCCTCGCCCTTCTGGGCCATCATGTAGGAGAACGGGATGGACACCTCCTTGAACCGGGTCGATGGGAAGGCGTCCAGCACCGCCTGCCACACCGTGTAGGGAAGGACGCCCTCGAGCTCGAGCGGTCCCCGGCTCTGCAGGCCGACGACGCCCACCGTGTCCCCGGCCACGCCCAGCTCCTGGAGCGCCGCAACGATGCCCGGACCGATCAACCCGGACCGGATGTCCCGGATCCAGTACTCCCGGTCGTTCTGCGGGTCGTCCCGCCCCACGATCCGGAAGGCGATCCAGGTCAGGTAGATCGGCTCTCCGTCCGCGGGGAAGACCACGGCTCCCTGGATCGACTCGCCCGACACCCACGTCTCGAAGCTCTCCCGGGCCCGCAGCCCCGGGATCACGAGGGCCGCGAGCCCCTCCTCTCGCATCAGGGCGCGCACGCGGCCCCACCTGCGATCGCGCTCGGCCAACGAGAGGGTGGGATTCCTCATTTCTGGCACCGGTGTTCTCCTTTCATCCCGTGTACAACGTCACAGCGCAGGCACGTATGCGGGTCGCCCAGATGCGGCACGGCGTCACCCGGCCGCTCACGGCCGCACCTGTGCCACCGGCACGTGCACGACGGTCACGCGGTCCCCTTCGATGCTCTCGGCAACGGCCTT
Source organism: Acidimicrobiaceae bacterium (assembly GCA_027306755.1). Lineage (GTDB taxonomy): Bacteria > Actinomycetota > Acidimicrobiia > Acidimicrobiales > RAAP-2 > JAJYVT01. The sequence continues at coordinate 2,464 of DAHUZE010000011.1, forward strand.
GCGAAGGCTGTCGCCGTCGGTCGCCGAGAGGCTTTGTGCCCCGTAGCCCCGTGCGATTTCGGCGTGGTCGATCCCGGCGATCTCAGTCCCAGGATGGCGCCGGGGGTCGTGGGGCACCCCGAGATGGCCCTCGATGGCCCGCTTGACCGCCAGGTATCCGCCGTTGTCCAGGACCAGCACCGTCACGGGCGCCGATTCTTGGACGGCGCTCCAAAGCGCCTGCACGGAGAACTGGAAGCTGCCATCGCCGATCACCGCAACCACCGGGCGGTCCGGTGCCGCCAGCTTTGCCCCCACCGCCGCCGGGGTCCCCCATCCCAGTGAGCCACCGGTCGTGCGGAGCAGTCGCTGGGAGGGCCCGAGGGAGAGGTGGCGCAGGAGCGGACGGGCCGACCGCACCGCCTCGTCCACGACCACCGCGTCCTCGGGAAGGACGTCCCCGAGAACCCCGGCCAGCTCCTCGATCCGCAACGGGACGGCGCCGTCGGCGCCAGCGCGCTCGGCCGCCTTGGCGGCTGCCCGCTTTGCCGCGAGGGCGGCGACGTGGGCCAGCCGGCGGCCCAACACCCCCTCATCCAGCCGCCGATCGGCCAACTCGGCCACGACGGCTGCCAGCCCTGCGCGGACGTCGCCCAAGAGGCCGACGTCGGCGCGCACCACCCGCCCCACCTCGGCCGGATCCTCGTGGAGGTGCACCAGCGCCGCGCCGCCGGGCAGCCGGGGGCGTTGGCCGTCAGAGAACGGATAGAAGATGCGGCATCCCGCGGCAACAACCAGGTCGCAGCCCTCCAACGGGGCCCGGTCCTCCCCGTACATGCCGAGGTACGAGGGATCGGAGGTCGGCACCGGCAGGTCGCCCAGGTCCGTGAACTGGGCGTGGAGGACAGGCAGCCCGGCGCGCCGGGACAACGCTTCGATCTCCGGCCATGCCTGGCGGGCGGTCGCGCCCACCACGAGCACGGGGCGCTCGGCGGCCACGAGCAGGTCCACCGCGGCACGGACAGACTCGGCTGACGGGACCGAGCGCACCGGGGGGGCCGTGACCACCGCCGTCGCAAGTGCCGCCGCGTCCGCCTTGGTGTCGCCCCCGAGGAGGTCCTCGGGGACTGCCAGGTAGGTGGGGCCCGGCGGCGGTGCCGTGGCCACGCGCAAGGCGTGGGCCACGTCTGCCGCAACCGTGTCGGCCGACAGGCTCTGGTGGGCCCACTTGCTCACCGAGCGGACAGCCGACAGCAGCTCGGGTAGCGCGCAGAAGCCTTCATCGGACAAGACGGCACGGTCCTTGTGCCCGGCGGTCACCAGGACCGCGGACCCGTCGCGCAGTGCGTTCATCATCTGGCTCAGCCCGTTGAGCGTGCCCACGCTCGTGTGCAGGCCCACCGCGCCAGGACGCCCGCGCACGCGGCCGTACCCGTCGGCCATGGATACGGCGACGCCCTCGTGGAGGGCCAGCACGTAGCGGAAGTCCCGGTCACGGATGGCCTCCAGCAGCGGTGCCTCGGTGGACCCCGGCAGCCCGAAGAACGTGGTGACTCCGGCAGCTTCCAGGACGTCCAGGAACCTCTCTGCTGCGTTCACGCCCGCTCGCTTCCTTCAAGTCGGCTGGGCCCGCGGCCGCAAAGTGCGGCGGTGAACGTGCCGCCGATGTCGGTGGCAATGAGCACGGTCGGATTTCCTCCTGGCGGGCGTCGTGGTGGGTAGCCGGTGAGTTGACTTTACTACTCGAGTAGGGATCGGCTGGCGGGAGGCCGGGCCCCGCGCACCGTGTCGATCACCTGCGCGGCCTCGCCGGCGTGTCCCGCACCGCGCCAGGCCACGTGCTGGTCGGGCCGGACCAGCACCAGCGGCGCACCGAAGTCCAGGGGAGGTGCGGCCCGGCCCGGTGCGGCCCGGCCCGGCCCGGCCAGGTCCAAGACCTCCACCGGGACCCCCCGATCGGCGGCGGCCGCCAGTAGGGGTCCGGGGTCCGCGCCGCCGGTGCGCACCAGGGTGAACCAGGGACCGAGGCGGTCGTACACCGAGACGCCCGGGCTAAGCCAGGAGTGGGGCAGCCGGTGGCCCGGCCTGGCCGTGGGCCGGTAGACGGACAGGTCGTCGTCGGTCACCGGTGAGGCGACCTCCTCGGTCGCCCCCTCGGTGCAGGTGATGCGCGAACCGGCGTAGTGGTACCCCAGCACGAGCCCGAGGGCATGGAACTCCTCCCGCTTCACCTGCTCGATCTCACGTCCCACCGCGGCGCGGGCCGCGTCACCGGCGTCAGTCCGCTCGAGCAGGACGGGATCGGCAAAATCGGCCGACAACCGGCCGGACTGGCGGGCGGCGATCTCGATCGTGCGAGCCGCCACCGGCAGGCGCTCCTCCTCGTAGCTGGCCAGCAGCTCGGAACCTCCCCAGCCGGCCGCCACGGCGGCGATCTTCCACGCCGCGTTGACGGCGTCGCCCACCCCCGTGTTGAACCCGTGGCCGCCCCACGGCGGGTTGAGGTGCGCGGCGTCCCCGGCCAGCAGGACGGCGCCTTGGGCATAACGGTCGGCGTTGAGCATCCGGCCCACCCAGGGGTCCGTCCCCAGCAGCCGCAGGTCCAGCGGACCCCCCACGGCCGTACGGATGCGATCGCGCACCTCGCCGTCCGCCAGCGACGGGGGCACGCCGATCAGTCCTATCCACCAGCGGTCGCGGAGGTCCAGCCGGCCCATGTACGCCGATGCGCCGGGCTGGAGCACCCAGTACTGGATGGCCGGCCCGTGGGGGACTCGCGCCGCCAGGTCCGGAGCGGTGAACACTGCCGTGAGATTGCGCCGGCCGTCCACCACCCCGTGGTACTCGGCCCCGATCGCGGCGCGGACGACGCTGGAGGCGCCGTCGCACCCGAGCGTGAACCGGGCCCGGACGCAGCGTCGATTTCCGGAGCGGTCCTGGAGGTCCACGGTCGCCCCGTCGCCGCCCGGCACGACCCGCTCGGCCCGCCACCCGTAGGCCAGGGAGCAGCGGGGCTCGCGGCTGACGGCGTCCCGCAGGACCCGCTCGACTACGAACTGGGGCACCTGCTGGCTCGTCTCGGCGAACACGTCGGAGGGCTCCGTGGTCAGGCCGAAGCAGCCGGTAAACCTGGCGACCTCGGGCCCGAGCAGGTTGACGCAGAAGACGATGTCCTGCGACCAGCCCACCGGGAGATAGGCCGCCTCACGCAGCGCCTGCGCCAGGCCCCACCGGCGGAAGTGCTCCATCGTGCGGATGCTCGTCGTCTTGGCCCGCGGCCGGACTTCGGACACGGACACCCGCGGCTCGACCACGAGGCAGTCGACACCCCGGCGGGCCAGCTCCAGCGCCGCCGCCAGGCCGGTGGGGCCCCCGCCCACCACCACGACGCCCACTTCGGTGGGTGGGGCGCCAGCCCCCGGCCACTCCGCCTCCCGGTCGCTCTCCACACGACGATGGTAGGGTGCGTCACGATCCCGGCCAACCGCGGCGCGTCCGCACCGGCCGGGCATGGGGACGCCAAGCTGACCGAGGTGACGGGATGCGCGTGATCGCACTGGAAGAGCACTTCACCGCTCCGGGGCTGCCGACGCACGGTCCTGGGCGCAAGCCGGAGATCGTGGCCCGGCTGACCGACCTCGGCGAGGATCGCCTGGCCGATATGGACGCGGCCGGGATCGACGTGCAGGTGCTGTCGCCGTCCTCGCCGGGGGCCCACCTCATGGGTCCGGACGAGGCCGTCGCGACGTGCCGGGCCACCAACGACCTGCTGGCCCGGACGGTGGCCGAGCGCCCCGACCGGTTCGCCGGGTTCGCCCTGCTGCCGATGCCGGCGCCGGAAGCGGCGGCGGAGGAGCTCGACCGTTGCGTGACCCAGCTCGGCTTCAAGGGGGCCATGATCCACGGCCACGTCCAGGGGCGCTTCCTGGACGCCGACGAGTTCTCGCCGGTGCTGGCGTGCGCAGAGTCACTCGGCGTCCCCATCTACCTGCACCCGACCCCGCCCACGCCCGCCGTCTTCGATGCCTACTTCGGGGGCCTGCCCGATCAGGTTGCCGGTGTGCTGGCCGGGGCGGCATGGGGATGGCACGCAGAGACCGGGCTGCACTCCCTCCGGCTGGTCGTCAACGGCGTGTTCGACCGGTTCCCGGGGCTGAAGATCGTCATCGGCCACATGGGCGAGAACATCCCGTTCTCCCTGGCCCGGGCCGACTCCGTGCTCTCACCGGCGGCCACCCACCTCAAGCGCCGCGTTGCCGAGTACTTCCACGAGAACTTCTGGATCACCACCAGCGCCTACTTCACGCTGCCGCCGTTCCAGTGCGCGCTGAGCGTCTTCGGCATCGACCGGCTCCTGTTCTCGGTCGACTACCCGTTCGCGCAGAACGCCGACGGACGGCGCTTCCTGGACGCCGTCCCTCTCAGCCCGGCCGACCGGGAGAAGCTGGCCCACGGCAACGCCGAGGCACTCCTCGGGCTTTGAGCGCCTCGCCCGCCTCCAGCACCCGCAGTGCAGGGGCCCGCACGATGCGCGACGCCGTCGTGTGCGAGCCCGTCCGCACCGCCGTCGGCGGCTATGGCGGCAGCCTGCGCGACACGACCGCCAACGAGCTGGCCACCGCCGTCGTGCGCGCCGTCATGGAACGCACGGGCATCCCTGCCGACCGGGTGGACGAGGTGGTCCTGGGCCAGTGCTACGCCAACGGCGAGTCCCCGGCGATCGGGCGGATCGCCGCGCTGGACGCGGGGCTGCCGGTCACCAGCGCCGGCTCGCAAGTCGACCGGCGCTGCGGCTCCGGGCTGCAGGCCGTGCTCGTTGCCGCCATGGAGGTCCAGACCGGGGCGGCGGACCTGGTCCTGGCCGGGGGCGTCGAGAGCATGAGCCAGGCCGAGTACTACACGACCGCCATGCGATGGGGTTCGAGAGCCGGCAACGTGGAGCTGATGGACCGCCTCGGGCGGGGACGCGTGACCGCAGGCGGCATCTTCCATCCCATCCCGGGCGGCATGATCGAGACGGCAGAGAACCTCCGGCGCGAGTACGCCATCGGGCGCCAGGAGCAGGACGAGCTGGCCGTGCTGTCCCACCGGCGGGCGGTGGCCGCCCAGCAGTCCGGGGTGTTCGCCGAGGAGATCGTCCCGCTCGCCGTGCGGCGCGGGCGCGAGGACCTGGTGATGGACACCGACGAGCACCCCAGGGCCGGCACCACCCTGGAGGCGCTGGCCGCCCTCCCGGCCATCATGCGACGCCAGGACCCTGAGGCCACGGTGACGGCGGGCAACGCATCGGGCCAGAACGACGGCGCGGCGGTGTGCGTGGTGACCCATCCGGACCTGGCGGCCGATCTCGGCCTCCGCCCTCTCGGGCGCCTCGTGTCATGGGCGGTGGCCGGGGTCGAGCCCGAGCGCATGGGCATCGGCCCGGTGCCGGCCACGGCCAAGGCGCTCGAACGGGCGCGCCTCACGCTGGGGGACATGGACCTGATCGAGCTGAACGAGGCGTTCGCGGCCCAGGTCCTGGCGGTCCTGCGTGAGTGGAAGCTGCCCGACGACGGGCGCGAGCGGGTCAACGTCCACGGCTCGGGCATCTCGCTCGGCCATCCCATCGGGGCGACGGGCGGGCGGATCCTGGCAACCCTGCTGCGTGAGATGGACCGGCGCGAGGCGACCTTCGGGCTGGAGACCATGTGCATCGGCGGCGGCCAAGGCTTGGCCGCCGTGTTCGAGCGCCCTGCCTGATCATCGGGGAGCTCACCGGCAGGATTCGCAGGGGCGGGTCACCGCAAGGTGGTCCCGGGGGCGATCACAGGCAGGCGCACAGGCAGGCGCACAGGCAGGCGCACAGGCAGGACGCCGCAGAGCCCGGGGACCGGGCCCGTCCCGGCGCCCGCGCCTGAGCCGGCGAACGCCTCGCTGTCCATGAGTTGGGCCAGCGTGGTCTCCTCCAGAGGTCCCCAGAACCGCGTCCCGGCGTCTGCCCACAATGCCTGGAGGAAGCCAGTCCTCCGTCCGGACCAGGACACTGCACCGGCCCCGCAGTCCAGCCCCGCGCCGGTGGCCACCACGGCCAGGAGGGGCACTCGCTCGGGGGCCCGGGCCAGCCGGTAGCCGCCTCGGGCGCCCAGGGTGGAGGTGACCAGCCCAGCCCGAACGAGGTCACCCAGCACGTGGGAGGCAGTGCCGCGCGACACGCCCATCACCTCGGCCACGGAGCGCAGGGTGCGGATCTGCCCCGAACGGTGGGCGGCGGCCAAGACGATCGCTGCCCGGACGACGTTCTGCGTCCGCTGGCTGAGGACCAGGTCCACCATGAAAAGTATATCTGTTGACTTGACGTAGTGCTACACAGTCACTAAGTTTCCTAACGTGCAGTGTTTAGCTACACATTCTGAGCGGACGACCGGGCGTCCTCGGGGGACGCGACCGGCTGCGCCGCCGCCAATCACCGATGCGAGGAGGGGCCGATGGCCGTCGATGTAGAGGACCGCGAGCGCGCCGCCAAGCCCGACCCCCTGTCGGTGGCGGTCCGCCTTCAGCCGACGAGGCGGGCTGGGCTGGAGGAGCGGTTCGCCCTCACGGACCCGGAGCCGGGCCTGGAAGTGACCCGGAACCCGCACATTGCCCGGCTCGTTCGCAACCGGAAGTTCCAGTTCCTCCTGATCGTCCCCAACCAGGTGGTCTTCTGGACGGTGATCTTCGTCGGCATCGCCGGCACCGCCATCCCCGGCTTGAATTTCGGTGCGGCCATCACCTGGTACGTCTGGTTCTGCCTGGTCTTCGTCATGATGGTGGTGGTGGGCCGCGCCTGGTGCGCCATGTGCCCGTTCGGCGGGTTCGCCGAGTGGGTGCAGCGTCGGACCTTCTGGGGCCGCACCCAGAAGGCGCTCGGCCTGGGCCGGAAATTCCCCGAGCCCCTGGCCCGCCTGGGCTTCCTGATCCCGGTGGCCAGCTTCCTCCTCCTCACCTGGATCGAGGAGTTCTTCAACATCGCCGGGCCGGGCAACCCGGCGGACACCTCGTGGATGGTGGTCGGCATCGTCTCCTCCGCCCTCCTCTTCTTCTTGGTGTTCGAGCGGCGGACGTTCTGCCGCTACGTGTGCCCCCTCACCACGCTGATCGGCACCGTCGGCTCGATGGGCTCTGTGGCCGGGTTCCGGACCAAGGACCGTGAGGTGTGCCTCTCCTGCCGCACCAAGGACTGCATGCGCGGGGGCGACGACGGCTACGGCTGCCCCTGGTACACGTGGCCGGGCAGCGCGGACTCGAACCTCTCGTGCGGGCTGTGCTCGGAGTGCTTCAAGTCGTGCCCCGAGGGCAACGTCGGCCTCTTCCTGCAGCGCCCCCTCACCTCGGTGGTCGCACCGAGGCGGCGGCGGGCCGACGTGGCATGGGGCATCGCCGTGCTGTGGGGACTGGTCGTCTACCAGCAGTTCAACGCCACCAACGTGTTCGCGTCCATCGACGGATGGCTCAACCGGAACATGCTGTTCCCCCATTACCCCAACCCGGTCGACTACGCGGGCGTGATCGCCGCGGGGACGGCCGTGCTGGCCGGGATCGCCTGGCTGTTCTCCCGGGGCTTCGGCCGGGCCGAGGCAACCCCCGCCGGCGTGGCGGCCATCGGAACGGGAACTGCCGGCCGGGACAGCTTCGTGGACCGCACGTCACGGTTCCGGTCCTTCTTCGTGCCCCTCACCTACGGGCTCATCCCGGTGGTGGGCGCCGACTACTTCGCCCGCCAGCTGCCCAAGTTCTTCAAGCACGCAACCCGGGTCGTCCCGGCCGTCGCACACATCGCCGGCTTCTCGTCCGCCAACTCCACGCTCTACGGCTTCCACATCCTCTCCGACGGGTGGATCGTCGTGGTGCAGGTTGGCGTGATCGTGGCCGGCACGGCGGCGGCCGCCTGGACGACCTGGCGCATCGCCAACCGGGAGCTGGTGCCGGTCAGCCGCAGCGCTGTCGGCATCCGTCTGGCGAGCCTGGGCGTCGTCCTGGCCTGCGGCGCCACCGCGAGCGTGCTCTACGTCCTCATGCACGCGGCCAGCTGACGGCCACCAGGACACGAGGACGAGGACGAGGACGAGGACGAGGACGAGGACGAGGAGGATCACATGGCCTTCACCATGACCGAGACGCATCTGGCCGGGGCGGGGCGTCCCCGCGTGCAGGTGCTGGCCGACCGCTGTGCGGGCTGCCAGGAGTGCGTCATCCGGTGCCCCGTGGCTGCGCTGGACATGGACGCCGCCCGATGGGTGGCCGTCGCCAGGGAGGACCTGTGCGTTGGCTGCCGCCAGTGCGAGCGCACCTGTCCCTTCAGCGCCATCGTGGTGACGGGCCCGGTGATGGCCGGTTCCCGGGCCACGGCGGAGACGGTGCACCCTGAGCCCCTGCTGGCCGACATGGGCGAGGTCCGGCGCGGCTTCGCCAGCTGGGACGAGGCCCTGGCCGAGGCCCAGCGCTGCCTGGCCTGCCCGGACCCGACGTGCGTGCGGGGCTGCCCGGCGCACAACGACATTCCCGGGTTCATCGCCGCCATCGGGCAGAGGGACCTCGCCACCGCCCACGAGGTGCTGCAGCGCACCTCGGTCCTGCCGGACATCTGCGCCAGGGTGTGCAACCAGTCGGCCCAGTGCGAGGGAGCCTGCACCTGGTCGTTGGCGGGTGAGGCGCCGGTGGCCATCGGACTGCTCGAGCGGTTCGTGACCGACCGGCACACCGTGCCGGCACCCGAGCCCGGTGAGGACGCCGGCATGTCGGTGGGCGTCGTGGGGGCGGGGCCGGGTGGGATCGGCGCCGCGTGGGCGCTGGTGGAGGCGGGCGCAGCCGTCACCGTGTACGAGCGGGACCCGGTGCCGGCCGGGTTGCTGCGGTGGGGCATCCCGGACTTCACGCTGCCCGAGGCCGTGGCCGCACGGCCCTGGCGCCAGCTCCAGGAGGCCGGGGTCGAGGTGCGCTGCGGGATCGACGTGGACGCGGCCGGGATCGACACGCTGCTGGCCGAGCACGACGCGGTCGTGGTGGCGACGGGCGCCAGCATCGCCGTGCGGCTGCCCTTCCCCGGCGCCAACCTGGAGGGGGTTGTGGACGCCACGGCCTTCCTCAAGACGGCGCGCACCGCGTTCTCGGAGGAAGGCGGGATCCAGGCGTGGCTGGCGGAGATGGGCCTGGACGGTGACGCCGGCGCAGATGCGGCGCCCCACGTCCTCGTGCTGGGCGCCGGCAACACCGCCATGGACGTAGCCCGGACGGCGCGCCGGCTGGGCCTGGCCGCGACCTGCGTGGACTGGCTGGACGAGCGCTTCTCCCTCGCCCGGCCCGACGAGCTGGCCGAGGCCCGCCAGGAGGGCGTCCGCGTGCGGTTCGCCCGCACCGTGACCCGGGTCGAGGGCGCCGCGGGCGCGGGCGCCGAGGGCCGCGTCCGGCGTGCCCTGCTGGCCCGGACCCGCCAGCAGCGGGCCGACCGGCTCCCCTCGATCCTGGACCGGGAGCCGGTCGAGCCCCTGGAGGTGGACCTGGTGGTCATGGCCATGGGCTACCGCCCGGACCCCGTCGTGGCGGGAGCGCTGCCGGGGACCCCGGTGCGCCGGCAGGCGCAGGGTGTTCCCGAGCGCGAGTGGGCCGCGTCCGGCGTCCTGGCCAACCCGGCCTCGGCGTTCGCTTTCCACAATCCGGTGGGGACGCTGGCCCTCGGCCGCGAGGTGGGGTTGCGCGCAGCTGCGCTTCCCGTGCGCGACCGCCTCTGGGTGGTTGGCGACGCCCTCGTTGGCCCGGCCACCGTGGTGGAGGCCATGGCGCAGGGCCGCAGGGCCGCCGACGCCCTGATGGCGGCACGCCCGTCCCGGCCCGGATCCGGCGGGAGCCGGCGCTCGCGCCGAGCCCTCGTCTGCTACGCCAGCGAAGGTGGCAACACGGCCCAGGTCGCCCGGGCGGTGGGCGAGGAGCTGGCGGGCAAGGGGCTCAGCGTGCGGGTGCTGCCCGTCGAGCGGGTCGGCCCGGCGGAGCTGGCGGCCGCGGACCTGCTGGTGATCGGAACCTGGGTGAAGGGCTACGTGGTGGCGAAGGTGGGCCCGGCCCCGGAGATGCAGACCTGGCTGGGGCGGCTCCCCCGCCTCGGTGGCGTGCCCGTCGCCCTGTTCTGCACCTACGGCGTGCACCCCCGCTCGACCCTCGGCACGATGGCCGCGGCCGTCGAACGGCAGGGGGCGCGGGTGGTGACCACCTCGGCGCTGCGGCACGGAGGGACCAAGGCGGCCGCCATCGCCCTCGCCCGCCGGGCCATCGCCGGCGCGCGGGAGCGGGCCGCGGCACCGGCGGAGCCGGCCGCCATGTCGTGACGGCACCCGGCACGCGTCACCCGGTGCCGGCACCGGACCCGGCACCGGCACCCTGCACCCGACAGCGGAAGTGCCGGGTGTGCGCACGCGCCTCGCGGCGCGCCGCCGGCCGCTGGCGCCGCGGCTGGGCGGGTCACGGTAACGTGCAGGTCAAACCATGAACATGACGCTGTCCAAGCGTGGCGACTACGTCATGCGGTCCGCTATCTCGCTCGCCCGGGCCTACGAGGCCGGCGGGACCCGCAAGATCCGGGAGGTCGTCGCCGACACCGAGGTTCCACGGACGTTCGCGTCGCAGATCCTGGCCGACCTGGTCCGCGCCGGCCTGGCGACGTCCCGTGCGGGACGGGACGGCGGCTACCGGCTGTCGCGCCGGCCCGAGGAGATCAGCGTCCTGCAGGTTGTCGAGGCGGCGGAGGGGCCGCTGCGGGCCGAGCGGTGCGCACTGGGCGAGGGACCGTGCCGCTGGGACGCCGTCTGCCCCCTGCACGAGACGTGGAGCCGGGCGACGTCCCGGCTGGCCGATCTGCTCTCGGGCACCACGTTGGCCGAGGTGGCGTCGCTCGACGAGGCCATCGAGGCGGGGCTGTACGCCGTGCCGCCCGACTCCCACCGGGCATACAGCCGGGCGGTGCCCCTCTCCGACCTGGTCCACGTGGAGCTGGCGGCGCAGGCAGTGCATGTCGAGCTCGACGCCCGGCGGAACTGGAGCTCGTTCCTCAGCGCTGCGGCGGACGAGGTGGCCGCGCCCGAGGGAGACGGCTCACGCCTGGCGCCGACTGCTGCCGGCTCGAGCCCCACCGGCTCGACCGCCGCCGACTGCTCGATCAACCCGGTGGCGGGGGCGGGCGCCACATCCACTCCCGCCTACGAGCTGGCTTGGCGGCTGTCGGCGCCCCAAGGCAGGAGCACCTTCGAAGGCGAGCTGCAGGTGGAGGCGGTGGACTCGACACGGTGCGCGCTGATGGTGTCCGGCCAGTGGCGCCAGGAGGTGGACGGCGGCCAACCGCCAGGGACCGGGGAGCTGGAAGAGCGGGGGCGCCGGGTCCTGCGGGGCGTCTTGCGCAGGGCCGCCCGGAGCGTGGAGGCGGGCACGCCGGCGGAGCGCTCATGACCCCACCGACGCGACCGCTGCACCCCCCGGCCCCACTTCCGCCTCGCAACCTCCCGCTGAACCCGTAGCCACCGAACCCGTTCCCGCCCCGCTCGCCGTCACGGGCCGGACGTCTCCCCCTCCCGCCTTCACGCGGACGTCTCCCCCTCCCGCCTTCACCCGGACGTCTCCCCGCCCCATGAAGAGCGGGACGATGGCCTCGATGAGCACCCGCTGGCTGAGGTTCTCCTCGACGTGCCTCCTCGCAGCGGCGCCGAGACGGGCGAGCTGGGGTCGGTCGTCGTCGAGCGCGGCGATGGCGTCCGCCAGTGCGGCGGGATCGGATGGGGGGACGAGCAGGCCGGACCGCCCGTCATGGAGGACCTCGGGAATGCCGCCGACGGTGCTCGCCACAGCCGCGATTCCGCTCGCCATCGCCTCGCGCAGGGCGTTGGGGATCCCGTCGCGGTCTCCATTGCCGAGCACGACGCTCGCTTGGACGAAGAGGTCGGCGGAGCGGTACCGGGCGGCGATCTCCTCCTGGGTGCGATTCCCGAGGAGCTCCACTCGGCCTTCGAGCCCGAAGGTGGCGACGAGCCCTCGCAGCTCGTCCCTCTGCTCGCCGCCTCCGACCACGCGGCAGTGGACCAGGCGCCCGGCGTCGTTGAGCAGGGAGAGCGCCTCGAGGAGGACGGGGTAGCCCTTCTTGGCGGTCAGCCTGCCCACGGCAATGATCTCCAGGGGCGCGCTCTCGGGACCGGCGCCGCCGGGCAACCCGCCGCCGGGCAGAGGCGCGCCGGCCCGCGGGCGGAACCGATCCGCGTCCACGCCATGAGGTGCCAGGACCACGTTGGCGGCAGAGGTCCCGATTGCGCCGGTGAGGTAGTCGTGTGCTGAACGGGAGCAGGTGAGCACGAAGCTCGCGGCTGCAGCCTTGCGAGCGAGGAGGTTCGGGGCCGACACGTAGAGGTCCTTGGCATGCCCGGCGAAGCTGAACGGCAGCCCGGTCAGGAGGTGGACCAGGTGGGCGACCGTGGCCGGGCCGTGGGCGAAGGCACCGTGCACGTGGCGGGCCCGGCAGCGGAGTGCGAGGTCTGCGAGCAGGCCGGCCTCCACGAAGTGCCGCAGCGTGGAGAGGTGCCGGCGTTTCACGAGGATGTAGGCGAGCACCCAGAGGTAGCGCGCCGGGTGGTTGGCGGCCAGGTGCGCGTGGGCGGCGCCGGTCCGCAAGAGGTGTAAGGCCCGGGGGCCGATGCCACCTCGCACCCGCAGGTACGTGACGGGGTGCCGGAGCCGGGCGACCTCGGGCTGCACCATCGCCTCGGCCCCCTCAGCCAGTGCGAAGACCCGGAGCGGGACGCCGGCTTCTTCGAGCCCCAGGATCTCGTGGAGGATGAAGGTCTCCGACAGACGGGGGAAGCGCTTGGTCAGGTAGAAGACGCTTCCCGCGTCCCCCGGGACTGCGATCTCTGCGCCGATCGAGCCGGCCGATCCGGTGACGGCGCTGGTGGGGCTCATCGGCTCTCCTCTTCGGCACTGCACTCGATCGAGTGCCCGCCTGCCGATCATGCTGGCGAGGGGTGAACCCACGCTGAAGCGTGGATGAGACAACTCTCATCTGGGCGTCACGGCGCCCTCATGGGGCGCGCCGAACATGCAGAGACAACCTCGCGGACCATCGGAGGAAGACCGCATGACGCACACCAACCGACCTCTTGCATCCCCGCTGCGCCGGCCGCTGCCCGAGACCACCCGCCGCCGATGTGTGGTGACCGGTGCCGCCGGCTTCATCGGATCCCAGCTCGCCACCCGACTGCACGAGCAGGGCTGGGCCGTCACCGGCATCGACGGCTTCACCGACAGCTACGACCCCGTGGAGAAGCACCAGCGCGCTGCAGCGCTGGAACGCCTGGGCGGCGTCAGCATCGTGGTCGGCGATCTGGTGACCTCCAACCTCGAATCGCTCTTCGACGGCGCCGAGGTGGTGTTCCACCTCGCCGGGCGCGCCGGCGTGCGCGCCAGCTTCGACATCGAGCCCCGCTACGTGCACGACAACGTGACCGCCACCGAGGCGGTGGTTGCCGCGGCCCGTCCGGGCGGCGTGAGGCGCATCGTGTACGCCTCGTCCTCCTCGGTGTACGGGAACAGCCCCACGCCGTTCCGCGAGGACCTGCCCCCCGCCCCGATCTCGCCGTACGGCCGCACGAAGCTCGAGGCCGAGCGCCTCTGCCTGGAGGCGGCGTCGAGCGGCCTGGAGGCCGTGGCGCTGCGCTACTTCACCGTGTACGGCCCCGGTCAACGCCCGGACATGGGCCTGCGCATCTTTGCCGAGGCCGCGCTGCACGGCCGGCCGCTCACCGTCTTCGGGGACGGCACCCAACGCCGGGACTTCACCTACGTGGACGACATCGTTGATGCGACCATCGCCGCGGCCGACGCGCCGGCGTCGGGCCTTGCGGTCAACATCGGCGGCGGGAGCAGTGTCACCCTGCTCGAGGTCCTGGACCTCCTGGGTTCCCTGGTGGCCCGCCCGGTGGACGTCCGCTTCCACCCCTTCGCCCGCGGCGACGTGCTCGCCACCGAGGCGGACTCCACCCGGGCCGCGTCGTTGCTCGGCTTCCGTGCGCATGTGCCGTTCGAGCGCGGCTTCCGGGCCGAGGTCGCATGGGTGCGGGACCGCTCCGAGCTGGTGCAGGCCGAGGAGGCGCGCTCGGCATGATCCCGGCTCCCCAACTCGGCAAGGTGCTGCTCTACTCCCACGACAGCTACGGGCTCGGCCATCTCCGCCGCAGCCTGGCCATCGCCCGCCGCCTGCTCGACCACCCCCACGCCCCCCAGGTCGTCCTGGCATCCGGCTCACCGGTGCTGGACCGCGTCGAGCGGCCGGAGCGGCTGATCACCGCCCAGCTGCCCCCGGTCACCAAGGTCGGGCCCGAGGAGTACCGCCCGGTCGACTCCAACGTCTCGATGTCTCTCGTGCGACGGGCGCGCAGTGCCGTACTGCAGGACGTCGCGCTGCGGTGGCGGCCGGACGTCCTGCTGGTGGACCACGCCCCGCACGGCCTCAAAGGCGAGCTGCTCCCCGTGTTCGACGCGATCACATCCCGGAAGCTCGGGACCCGCGTCGTGCTGGGACTGCGCGACATCCTCGACGAGCCGTCCGCCGTGCGGGACGCCTGGGAGGCCCAGGGCGTCTACGAGACCCTCGGGTCCGTCTACGACCAGGTGATGGTCTACGGCGAGCGAGACCTCTTCGACGTGGCCGGCGCCTACGCCATCCCAGAGCCGCTGGCGTCCCGCATCGAGTACTGCGGGTACGTCACGTCCGATCGCCCGACCGCCGCCGGCAGGGCGCCCGGCTGCCGCGGGTACGTGCTCGGCACCGTGGGTGGCGGTGGGGACGGTGTGGACGTCCTCATCGCCACCCTCGAAGCCGCCGGGCGGATAGGCATGCCCGCGGTGCTGTGCACGGGCCCGCTGATGGCGCCGGACGACCGGCACCTGCTCCACCAGGCCATCGACCGCTATCGCCACGTGGAGGCGAGCGTGCTCGAGCACGTCCAGGACCTGCCCGCCCTGGCCCGGGGGGCGAGATGCGTCGTCTCCCGGGGCGGCTACAACACCCTCTGCGAGCTGCTCGCGCTGGACATCCCGGTGGTGGTCGTGCCGCGGGTGTGGCCGCGCAAGGAGCAGCTGCTGCGAGCTCGGGCCTTTGCCGAGCGGGGCCTGGTGCAGCTGGTCGACCCCCGGCAGGGTGACCTTGCGGGGCGGATCACCGCCTCGGTGGCCGCAGCAGCGGCGCGGCGGTCCACGGCACGACGTCCCCTCGATCTCACGGGGGCCGGACGGGTGGTCGAGGTCCTGGCCCGAACCGTCGCTGGCCGGGGCGAAGCCGTTCGGCGGCTCGCGGACCGGGTCCCGGCATGAGCAACCCGTCCGATCCGACCCCGGGAGCCGGCGCCACCGCGGG
>DAHUZE010000012.1 GCA_027306755.1 Acidimicrobiaceae bacterium
GACTACGGTAGTGATCTCAAAACGACGTTGGCTAGTCTGTCGGGCGGCGCCTGCGACCAGGCACGCGTCGACGCACCGCACGGGAGGACTGTGATGTTGGAAGGGGTCGTGCCGTTCCCGCCCGAGCTGGCGGCACGCTACCGGGCCAAGGGCTACTGGCAGGACCGGTCGCTCATCAGCGTCTTCGACGACGTGTTCGAGCGATACGCGGACCGGGTGGCCCTCATCGACGACACGACCTCGGTCACCTACCGGGAGCTGGACGAGCGGTCACGCTTGCTGGCCCGGCACCTGCTGGACCTCGGCTTCAAGCCGCTCGACCGCATCGTGGTCCAGCTCCCCAACACGGTGGTGTTCGCCTACCTGTACTTCGCCCTCCAGCGAATCGGCGCGGTGCCGATCCTCGCGCTGCCCGTCCACCGCCGCCGCGAGGTTGAGCAATTCGTGAGCCTGGCCGGCGCGAAGGCCTGTGCGGTCCCTGCCCGGGCAAGGGACTTCGACTTCGTCGCCATGGTCCAGGGTCTGATGGACCAGCACCAAGAGCTCGAGCTCTGCCTGGTGCAGGGCCTGGGTTCCGACCAGGCCTCCGACCGCTTCATCTCACTGGAGGCCCTGCTTGCCGCGGAGCCCGAGACGCCGGAGTCCGCCCTGGGCGCGGTCACGATCGATCCCGCCGATCCCGCCGTGTTCCTGCTCTCGGGCGGCACGACCGGCATCCCCAAGCTGATTCCCCGGACGCACAACGACTACGTGTACAACTCCCAGCTGGCCGCCTCCGTGTGCGACATCCGGGACGGGGACGTGCTGCTCCTGGTCCTTCCCATCGGGCACAACCTGCCCCTCGCCTGCCCGGGCATGCAGGGCTTCCTTCTCGAGGGGGCGACGGCAGTCCTGTCCACGAGCACCCGGGCCGAGGAGGTGTTCGCCCGGGTCCAGCGCCACCGGGTCACCCACGTCCACGTGGTGCCGGCCCTCCTCATCAAGTGGATCAACGACGCCTCGGCCGCGTCGTACGACCTCAGCTCGCTGCACATCATCCAGAGCGGCGGCCAGCGCCTCCAGCCCGAGGTGCGCCAGAAGGCCCAGAGCCTGGTGCCCCGGTGCTTCATTCAGGAGAATTTCGGCATGGCCGAGGGGCTCATCATGTTCGTCCGGATCGACGACCCCGACGAGGTCCGCAAGGAGACCTGCGGGCGCCCGGTGTGCGAGGACGACGAGGTCTTCCTCGTGGACGAGGAAGGAGAGGAGGTGCCCCAGGGAGCGGTGGGCGAGCTCATCGTGCGCGGTCCGTACACGCTGCACGGGTACTTCCGCTCGTCCGAGTACAACACCCGGGCCTTCACGCCCGAGGGCTTCTACCGGTCCGGCGACCTGCTCCGCATGGACCGGACCGGGAACTACATCGTGGAGGGCCGGCGCAAGGACCTCATCAACCGGGGGGGCGAGAAGATCAGCGCGGAGGAGGTGGAGAACCTCATCCTGTCGCATCCCGCCGTGCAGAACGTGGCCTGCGTGCCCTACCCGGACGAGGTGCTCGGTGAGCGCATGTGCGCCTGCGTGGTGCTCCAGCCGGGATCGGGACTGGTGCTGGAGGAGCTGGTGCGGTTCCTCTCGGAAATGGACATCGCCAAGTTCAAGCTGCCCGAGCGCCTCGAGGTGCTGGCCGAGCTGCCCCTGTCGGGCTTCGGCAAGGTGTCGAAGAAGGAGCTTTCCGCCATGCTGGCCACCCCCCCGGCGCGGTAGCCGGTCAGGCGACCCGGTCGGACGCCCCGGTCAGGCCGACCGGCGGCGGCGCTTTGTCGTCCGCTTGGCCGTCGCCTGCGCCGGGGCGGGGCTCCGCTGGGGCAGCACCAGCTCCTCGAGCCCCGGGCCGTAGCGGGCAGCCAGCTCCGGGCCGAACTCGTTGGCGATCTGCTGGACGTAGATGTCGTGGCGGACGTAGCCCTTGATGGCCGCCGCCAGGAGCCTGTCGTCCGCGGTGATGGCGTTCCATTCCCCGCCGTCGGGAGCCAGGGCCCACAGGACCTTGGTGCTGTCGGCCACCACGGCCAGGTGCCGGGCCTGGTGGTGGCGGTAGATGACGCCGTCGGTGCTCTGGTGCCGGACGGCCCGGCCGTGGACCAGGTCCATGGGCTCCTTGGCGAACAGCAGCACGTCGAGCCGCACGCCCCGGGCGTCGGCCCGGGCGATGGCTTCGGCAGCCTCGTCGGCATGCTCCGCGTTGAGCGAGATGTACGCATGGCGGGCGGCCTCGTCCAGCAGGCGCACCGCCTCGGCCTGCACGGCGGGCCAGCTGCCCAGGGTGTCGAACACGCGGTACTCGGACGCCTCGGCAGGCTCCTCACGCAGCAGCGCCAGCTCGGCATCGGCCAGGCGCCGGCGGAAGTCCACGTCGAGCTGCGAGAGGAGCTGGGTCGGGGGGAGGGCCACGAAGCGCACCGGCTCCCCGCTCAGCATCACCGCAATGCCCTTGCGGGCCAGGCGGCGAAGCGTCTCGTAGACCTTGGGCTGCGGCACACCGGTCGTGTTGGACAGGGCATAGCCGGTCATGGGCTCGGTGGCGCCCAGCAGGCCCACGTAGGCCCTCGCCTCGTACTGGCTGAAACCCAGCTCAACGAGACGGTCGATGGTTCCCGGCTCCCGCTCCATGAAGCTCCCTACGTCGGTTGGCAGTCACCCCAAGTGTACCCAGGCGCCCCGGAGCCGCACATCGATGCTCAGAGATCGAGGACCCGTTCGGCGTTGGCGTGAAAGACCTGGTTCATCACCGCTTCGTCGAACCCGAGCTCGTCCCACTCCCGGAGCACGCGTTCGTACGTCATCGAGGGGTGGTCGCTGCCGAACATGATCTTGTCCCGCAGGCGCCCCCGGATGTCCGTCCGCAGGTTCTGGGGGTAGTACTTGGGCGCCCATCCGGACAGCTCCCAGTAGACGTTGCCCTTGTGCAGGGCCACCGCCGTCATCTCGTCTATCCAGGGCCAGCCCGGATGGGCGGCGATGATGGTCAGGGTCGGGAACCGGGAGGCCAGGGCATCCACGGCCGCAGGGTGGGCATGGCGGATGACCGCCCCCATCCCGCCCGGCATGCCCGCGCCCATGCCGGTGGTGCCCACGTCCACCATGATCGGGACCTCCAGGCCGGCGAGGGTCTCGAACAGCGGGCCGAACGCGGGGTCGTCCACGGAGTAGTGGCCCATGATCGGGTGGAAGTGGAAGCCCAGGACCCGGTGCTCCTTCACCGCCGCTTCCGCCTCGGCTACGGCGGCCTCGCCCTTGAGCGGGTCGACCGTCCCCCAGGCCTGGAGGAAGACGCCCGGGTGACGGTCGCGCAGGTCAGCCACGTAGCCGTTCGAGCAGGGCGGCGCTCCGGTGGTCGACTCCACGTCGAACGCCACGAGCACGGCTTCAACGCCGGCCGCGGTGATCTCGGTCACGACCTCCTGCTCGGTCCGTGCAACCCAGGACTTGGACCAGTACTGCTCGAGGGCTGCCACGTAGGGGCCCTGCGACGCGATCCAGACGTCGGTCCCGGGGTAGCAGTGGAGGTCGATCCGCCTCATGCAGCCTCACTTATCTACAACCAACTTTGGTTGGTAGCAGCGTAGCGGACGGTGCAGGCGGGTCGCAAGCAGCGCCGGCTCGCAGGGTCCAGCGGTCCGGAACGATCCTACTCTCTGCGGTAGTGAACTAGCATCACGCACAGCCAGCACAGCGGTGCCAGCACAGCGGTGCCGGCCGCAGCGCGCCGGCAGCGAGCGATCGGTGGCAAAAGAAGGAGGGGATCAGCCATGAGCCAGGCGGCAGAGGAGGGGCGGCCGGTGGCCCTCGTGACGGGCGCGTCACGAGGCATCGGGCGAAGCGCGGCGCTGGCGTTCGCGGCGGCCGGGATGGACGTGGCACTCACCTACTCCTCGAGCGAGCACCAGGCGGCAACGGTCGCGGGCGAGGTGGAGGAGCGCGGCGTCCGCTCCCTCACCATCCGGGCCGACGTGGCCGACGACGGCGCCGTCCGTGGGATGGCCGCGGCGGTCGCGCGGGAGTTTGGGCGCCTGGACGTGCTGGTGGCCAACGCAGGTACCACCATCGACACGGCGCCTACCGATCTCGACGGGCTGTCACTGGAGGAGTGGGACCGCGTGTTCGCCGTCAACGTCCGCGGGGTGTTCGTGACCGTGCGGGCCTGCGTGCCGCTCCTCCGGGAGTCGCCCATCGCGTCCGTCGTCACCAGCTGCAGCGTTGCCGGACTGCGTCCGGGTCCGCAGCCGCTCCCCTATGCGGCATCCAAGGCCGCCGTGGCCAACCTGACCAAGACGCTCGCCGGTGCGCTCGGGCCCGCCATCCGGGTGAACGGGGTGGCGCCCGGCTGGATGGTGGGGGAGTGGATGGAGCACCAGTTGGGGGACAACTACGACCGCCTGATGGAGCGCCGGGCCAAGGGGACGCCCCTCAAGCGGGTGGCCACGCCGGACGACGTGGCCGCGTCCATGGTCTCCCTGGCGCTCGGCCACCCGTTCGTGACCGGGGACATCATCGTGGTGGACGGGGGCTTCACCTCGGTCACGTGAGGACCGGGCCCGGCAGGCGACGCGTCATCCAGACCGGTGCCTCGCCCGTCAGCCCGACAGCCGTCAGCCCGACGCCCGTCAGCCCGACAGCCGCTCAGCCCGACAGCCGCTCAGCCGGCCGGGCGGGCGGACATGGTCACGAAGTCGCGTGCCCAGCTGGGGTTGAAGAAGGTTGCCGGGCCCTGCACGGTCGCGGCAACGAGCTTGCTGCCGTTTGTGGGCGTGGCCGCGCCGTTCGGTGTGCTCGGGCTGTAGGTGACGAGCACGGTCCAGTAGGGATTGATGTCGAGCTGCATGCCCCGCACCGCGCCGGCCCGCACCAGGAGGTCGGCCAGCTGGAGGGGGGACAGTGTGGGGCCGGTCACGTACACCAGCGCCCCGTCCGCGGTGACGCCGGCCCCGGAGCGCCACTGGTTCTCGACGCCCGGGGTCCCTGTTGTGCAGGCACTGACGCCGCACGTCTTGCCCCACGTGAGCCATGTGGGGTCGGACGCCTGGGGAGTGGGGTGGCCTCCCGCCACGAGCGGGACCAGGTTCTGGCGCACGTCCGCCACGTTGGGGGTCATCGTGAGTGTCGTGCCCCAGGCGCCGATGGCCACCGTCCCGTTGGTGTAGATGACCAGGGATGCCGCGCCGGCCACCAGGGGGACGATGGCCTTGCCTGTCGTGTAGTAGCCGCCGCCCGCTGTGGCCATCTTGAACCCGCCGTTGAAGGCGGCCACCAGGGAAGTCGCCTGGGCCGGCTGGACGGGTGCCGTGTAGGGGTACGGACCCCCGCCCGGGCTGATCGACCCCGAGTACAGGCGAGCGGAGAGTAGCCGGGTGTCCATCCAGGCGATCCCGGCAGCCTGCGTGCCGCCCGGAGGGACGAGCTTGGTCTCGAAGACGGCGGACGTGCCGTCAACGGGCCGTCCCGACGGCAACCAGGACCCGGCCCCGGTCACGACCGGCGCGGTGGGGAAGGCGGTCAGGGCCGCGGGGTGGGGCAGTCCGGGGGGCCGGGTCGTGGTGGTGGTGCTCTGCTGCGACCCCGAGCTACCCGTGGAGCCGGCCGCCGCCGGTGAGCTCGACGGGGCGCCGCCGCAGGCGGCGAGCAGCAGGGAGAGGGCGGCTCCGGCCAGGAGAGCGACGGCAGCGCGGGGTCGGGGGGGGCGAGCCATGGGCCGAGAGGCTACGTGGGCCGCGCCACCGGGTCACGGCATGGGCCGGGGCGACCGGGGGGTGCCGCACCGCCCATGCGGGGTCAGTGTCCGAGCTCGACCGGCGCCCACTCGGTGGCCAGGCGGGCCGACAGCCACGCCGAGGCGGCAGCGAGCGGCAGCTCCAGGCAGAGCGCCTCGGCGAGCGCCACCGAGAAGCTCCGCCCTGCCGGCGCGGTGACGACGTCGAACCAGGCGTCCACGCACAGCAGCGTGGCCAGCGCCGCCGCAGATTGGGCGGCCCGGCGGTCCCGGTGGGCCAGCAGCCACGCGGTGGCCGCGGCCGCGGTCGCCTCCCCCAGGTCCAGGCCGCCCCATGCAAGGTTCCAGTGGCGGGCGGTGGCGTTGGCGGGGGTGGTGGCGGTCAGCACCGCGCTCCACGGGACCAGCCACGCCCCGATCGCCGCGTAGGCCAGGGCAGCGCGGTGGTTCGGGGCGGCGAGCCGCTCGCGCCATCGGCGGATCATGCGACGATCATCCGCGCCGAGCTGCTGCACCGCAATCGGGGATGACCCCGTCGTGACCCCGAGCTGCCGCTCCGCTCCGCAGGCGGGCGGCATCACCTGCTGCTGCACTGGTCCTCCATGGTTGGTGCCTGCGTCCCAGCAGGGTAATCGTGCGCAGCGCCGGTTCCGCGCCGGCGGGTAGGTTCCCCCGGCGTGACGGACGTCGTGATCATCGGGGCCGGCTTCGGTGGCCTTTCCGCCGCCCGGGCCTTGGCGGAGGCACCGGACCCGTCGCTGCAGGTGACCCTGATCGACCGCCACGTCTACAGCACGTTCCAGCCCCTGCTCTACCAGGTGGCGACGGGCGGGTTGAACCCCGGGGACGTCGCGTACCCGATCCGCAGCTTCGCCCGGCACCACGGGGTCCGGTACCGGCACGGCCGGGTCCAGGGCATCGATGCCGAGGGCCGCCGGGTGCTCCTGGCCGACGGGTCGAGCGTGCCGTACGACTATCTCGTGGTTGCCGTCGGAGCCGACGTCAACTACTTCGGGGTGCCGGGCGCGGCTGAGCATGCCGTCGCCCTCTACACGCGCGCTGAAGCCATCGACCTGCGCGATGCGCTGATGGGCGCCCTGGAGCGCCTGGCGTCCAGCCCGAGCCGGCAGGCGACGGTGGTGGTCGTTGGCGGCGGCCCGACCGGCGTGGAGATGGCGGGCACGCTGGCCGAGCTGCGGTCCGCGTTGCAGTCCGCGTTCCCCTCCGAGGACCCGGCCTCGGTGCGCGTGGTCCTGGTGGAGCAGACGCCCCAGCTGCTGGGCCCATTCGCGGCGCGCCTGCGGTCGTACGCCTTGCGCCAGCTGGAGCGGCGGGGGGTGGACGTGCGGCTCAGCACGGGGATCACCGAGGTGGGGCCGGACCACGTGCGCCTCTCCGACGGCACGGAGCTCCCGGCGCAGCTCACCGTATGGGCCGCCGGGGTTGCCGTGGACCCGTCGGTGTCCGCGTGGGGCCTCCCGCAGGGGCCCGGCGGCCGGATCCGGACCGGCCCGGACTTCCGGGTGGACGGCCAGGAGCGCATCTTTGCCGTGGGGGACGTGGCCGCCGACCCCGACCGGCCGCTCGCCCAGCTCGCCCAGCCGGCCATCCAGGCGGGCCGGCATGCCGGGCGGCAGATCGCCCGGCTGGTGAGCGGCCGGGACACCGAGCCGTTCACCTACCACGACAAGGGGATCATGGCCACCATCGGTCGACGGGCCGCGGTCGTCCAGCTCCCGACCGGCGTGCAGGTCACCGGGACGCCGGCCTGGCTGGCCTGGCTGGCGCTGCACATCGTCCTGCTCCTCGGCGGCCGCAACCGGGCGTCGGCCCTGCTCAACCTCTCGGCCCGCTACCTGGTGTGGCCCGCCAGCCTCATCGTGGGGGACATCCGGGATCCTGACTGACCCGGCCCTCTGCCCCCGCGGGTGGCCGGGCGGCCCAGGCGAGCACCACCGTGTCCTTCGCCGGCTGGGCGGTCGCACCATGGTCCACGTTCCGCTCGCGCTTCTCGAGCACCTCCACATCGAGGTTGGAGGGGAGGGCCGCGCGGAGCCGCTCGACGGTGAGGAGGCGGTCCGGGTCGGACGGCCCGTGGCGACCGAGGTTGTCCAGGTGGTGCCCGACCACGTAGAGGTGCCCGCCGGGGCACAGCGCCCGGGCGCTGCGGGCCAGGAGGGCGGCCATGGCATCGGGGCCCGGATGGAGGTTGGCCACGATCACGAGGTCGAAGGCGGAACCCTCGATCTGCCAGGAGGACACATCGGCCTGGACGGTGGTGATGGCGGCGCCGAGGATCCGGGCCGCAGCTTCCGCTTGGTCCAAGCCCACCCGGGAGGCATCCACGAGGGTCATGTCCCATCCCCGGGCGGCGAGCCACAGGCTGTTGCGGCCGGGGCCGGCCCCCAGGTCCAGGCCGCGCCCGGCGGGGAGCGGATCGGCCAGCTCCAACAGGTAGGCGTCGGGATCGGCCGGCCACTGGCGCTCGGCGAACCGCAGGTCCCAGATCTCCCCGGGGGTCGTCACCGGTCGTCTCCTCGGGTCACGTCCGTGCCGGCCCCGGTCGGAGCGGGCGATCGTTCCGGCGGCGAGGCTACAGGCGGAGCGGGCGCCGGCCATGCGGTCGGCCAGCGGGCGCTGGCCATGCGGGCGGCGCGCCCGACATGCTGTCGGGATGCACGCAAGTGGAGAACCGACGGGCGAAGAGAGTGCAGCGGCGTTCTGGGAGAACCGCTACGGGGGACCGGACCGGGTCTGGTCCGGGAAGCCGAACCAGGCGCTGGTAGAGGCCGTCAGCGGGATCCCCCCGGGTCGGGCGCTCGATCTCGGGTGCGGCGAGGGCGCGGACAGCATCTGGCTGGCCGAGCGGGGATGGCGTGTTACCGGCGTGGACATCGCGCCCCCGGCGCTCGCCCGGGCCCGGGCGAGCGCCGAGGAGCGGGGCATCCCCCAAGGGCAGATCTCGTGGATCGCTGCGGACCTCGCCGCGTGGCATCCAGAGGGCGCCTACGACCTGGTGTCGGCGTGCTTCCTGCACTCGCCGGTGGAGCTCCCCCGCGCCGAGGTGCTTCGCCGCGCTGCGGGGGCCGTGGCCCCAGGCGGCCACCTCCTCGTGGTCGCCCACGCCGAGGCGCCTCCCTGGGCCGAGGACTACGGGCACGTGCACGCCCCGATCGACCCGGACCAGGAGCGGGCCGATCTGGCGCTGGATCCGGGCGCCTGGGACGTGGTGGTCGGCCACATCGGGTCCCGGCAGGCAGTCGGCCCGGACGGCCAGGAGGCCACGCTGCGCGACAGCGTGCTGCTCGTCCGCCGTCGCGCCCGGGGCCACGAGGCGGGGGACCGCGCGTAGGTGCACGCGCGCCCGCCGGGGGACGACCGGATGTTCCCGGCCTCCCCCGGCGGGCGGCGTGCGTGGGCATGGAGCCCGGGGTGCTGCTAGGCGCCCGACCCGTAGAAGGGCATGGACTCACCTGTCGGGCTGTAGGTGAACACCCCGCCGTCCGAGGCCACCATCCAGTAGCCGTCGTAGGAGTTGTTGTTCATCCCGGCCACGATCGGACGGTTGAGGTGGCTCCCGCCGTGCGACCCGTAGAACGGGGCGTTGAACGAGAACACCCCGCCGTCCGAGGCGATCAGGCGGTAGCCGCTGCCGTCCGAGGTCGGCGCCATGCCGACGATCGGCTTGTTCAGGTGGATGGCGCCAGTGGAGCCGTAGAACGGGGCGTTGAACGAGAACACCCCGCCGTCCGAGGCCACCAGCCAGTAGCCGCCGGTGGACCGGTCGAGGCCCATGCCGACGATCGGCTTGTTCAGGTGGATGCCACCGGTGGAGCCCTGGAAGGGCACGTTGTACGAGAAGATGCCCCCGTCCGAGGCCACCAGCCAGTACCCGTTGCCGTTCAGTGTGGCCGTCATGCCGACGATCGGCTTGTTGAGGTGGATGCCTCCGGCCGAGCCCTGGAAGGGCGCATTGAAGGCGAACACCCCGCCGTCCGAGGCCACCAGCCAGTAGCCGCCGGTCGCCCGGTCCACGGCCATGCCCACGATGGGAGCGTTGAGGTGCTGGCCTGACAAGGAGCCGTAGCAGGTGGCCGCGCCGAAGGCGGCCACGTCACCGGCGGCGTTCACCTCGTAGTACCCGGTCCCGTCGTCCACCGCCGCCGCGCCCACGACCGTCCCCGGCGTGAAGTGCGTGGTGCAGGACGTCTGCACCGGACCCGGGGTTGTGGCGCTGGACCCGGGGAGGGTCTGGAACCACAGGTAGGCGTTGGTGGCCACCTCGGACCCGATGCCGCTGCCGGACGCACCTTCGAGCGGCTTGATGGCGGCGTAGCTCTTGGCCTTCTCGACCGTCGCCAGCCCGGCTGGCGACGTCACGGGGACCACGATCACGTTCCACCACTCGGGCTGGTCGCCGTTGCGGGTGGTGAGCAAGTGGTCGTGGCCGGGCAGCGGCACGTTGTTGAGCGATGTGGCGTTGGACACACCGAGCGCAGAGGCCAGCCGTGACAGGTCGATCGTCGCGGGATGGTCGATGCACGTGATCGCCGCCGAGCACTGCAGGTAGCTGACCGGCGATGTGCTGTAGATCGGGAGCGGGATGTACAGCGGGTCGATGTTCTTGTTCGTGTTGTTCCCCGGGGACGGCGCCGTGGTTGTCGCCACTCCCGGCGGCACCTGGTTGGGGGCCGCGCCCGCCTCGCATCCCGAGGAGGACTTGGCGCTCACCGTCTTGTCGCAGAAGTACTGCTGGGTGTACAGCGCCTGGACGTTCTGGCCGTCGATCCAGTCACGGCTGGTCCCCACTGTCTGGCAGTTGGGCGCCGTGGCGTCGCACTGGTTGGTGAGGTTTGTGATCGTCCGGCCGGGCTCCTTCTGTGTCGCTGTGGGCGACGGTGTGGGGGCGGAGGGCAGCGCGTTGCCGGGAGGCTGGGTCGCGGTGAGGTTGGAGGCCTGTGTGGCCGGAACCGTCCCGGGCAGCACCTGGAAGAAGAGGAACGCGTTGGTGGGCGCTGTCACAGCCTTCCCTCCGGCCAGGGCCGCCTGGATGGCGGACACGCTGGTGAGGGTGGAGAAGACCGATGCTGTCTTGGTGGCGACAACCTTGACGTTCCACCAGACGGGGTGCCCTGTGGCCCGCGTCGCCACGATGTGGTTGTGGGCCGGGATCGGGACACTGTCCAGGGCCGGTGTTGTGGCGGGCTTTGTCAACGCGGGTGCCAGTGCCGAGAGGTCGATCGTCGGCGGGTGGTCGATGCACGTGGCTGTGGACGTGCACTGGGTGGGCGGCGGGTTGCTGAACAGCGGCACCGCGACGTACAGCGTCTGCGCGTGTGTCGTGTTGCCCAGCGACGTGCCGTCCTTGGAGGTTCCCGTGGGGTTGGCGGGTGCCGGCTTGCCGGCCTCGCAGCCGGTCGCTGTGTCGTGGGACGCCACTGTGGGCGCGCAGTAGTAGTTCTGGGTGTACAGCAGGCTGACGTTCTTCCCGTTGTAGTACCCGTAGCTCTCGCCGACCTGGCCGCACGTGGCGGCGTCGTTGCCGCAGTTGTACTGGAGCGGGTTGATGGTCGTCCCGCTTGTCCCGCTGGGACCCGGGTGCTGCACCGGGGTGGGCGTCGAAGCCCCGGCAGCGCTCGCACCCAGGACGGCGGCGCTGCCGCCCAGCCCGAGCACGAGGACGACGGCGGAGAGGACGGCAGCCATGCCGTGCCGGCCCCGCCGGTCTGGTGTTTTCATGGTGAACCCTTTCTGTCGGGAACGCTGGCACTCCACCCGTCAACGGGCAATGCGTCTACGGCGCCGTCAGGCCCCCCGGATGCATCGGACGGCCGGTTTGTTCGCGCCATAAGCGCTCCTTATAGCTTCCCAACCAAGTGTCCGGTTCCGCCGGGCGGGGCCGGCACGGACACTGTCGGTGAAAGGGAGGCATCACATGGCGATGAACGAAGGTGCCGGGACCGGGGCGGAGATCTGCGATCTGTCGGTGCCCCCGGAGCTTGCGGGACCGGGGCAGGGACCGGCGCAGGGACCGGGGCCCGGGCCCCGGGATCCGCTCGGCCGTCTTGCCGGGCTTGTGCCCGGAGCCGGGCTGGCCGCCGCAGTGGCCCTGGTGGCCACCGTCCTGGGCGGGCTGCTGCCGGTGGTGGGCGCACCGGTGATCGCCATCGTGCTCGGGATCGTGCTGGCCGTGTCCTTCAGGCCCTCGGCCGGGTTAAAGCCCGGCTTGGCGTTCACCTCCAAGCGGGTGCTCCAGGCGTCCATCGTCGTGCTGGGCTTCGGGCTGTCGCTGGGCCAGGTGCTGTCCACCGGAGCCCAGTCGCTGCCGGTCCTCGTGGGGACGCTGGTGGCTGCGTTGGGGATGGCATGGCTGGCCGGAAGGGCGCTGGGGCTGCTGGGCGATGTCCGGACCCTCATCGGCGTGGGCACCGCCATCTGCGGCGCTTCGGCCATCGCCGCGACGGACGCGGTCATCGACGCCGACGAGGCGGACGTCAGCTACGCCATCGCCACCATCTTCACGTTCAACGTCGTGGCCGTCCTCCTGTACCCGGCCATCGGGCACGCGCTGGGTTTCTCCCAGCACACCTTCGGGCTCTGGGCCGGGACCGCCATCAACGACCTGTCGTCGGTGGTGGCCGCCTCCACCGTGTACGGGCATGCCGCGTCGTCCTACGGGGTCATCGTCAAGCTCACCCGGACCCTGGCGATCATCCCCATCTCCCTCGGCCTGGCCGCGATCCGGGGATGGCGGCGCAGCGACCCGGCGGTGCCCGCCGCGCCCCGCCGGCTGGACGTGCGACGCATCCTCCCACTCTTCATCGTGGCGTTCGTGGCCGCCGTAGCGGTCAACACCACGGGGGCCGTCCCCCAGAGCTGGCATCACGGGCTCTCGGACGCGGCCACGTGGATGATCACCGCCGCACTTGCGGCGATCGGGCTCTCGACGGACCTGGGCCACATCCGCCGGGCCGGGCTGCGCCCCCTCGTCCTGGGGGCGATCCTGTGGCTGACGGTCGGGCTGGCCAGCCTTGGGCTGCAGGCGCTCACCGGGACGCTCTGAGCAGCGGGGCCCGGCGGCTCAGCCGGCTCAGCCGGGGGCACCCTCCGGGTGCTTGCCCGCCGCGATGGCGACGAACCGGGAGGCGACCTGCGGCAGGGGCCGGCCCGGTGCCCACACGGCGCGGATGGCGCGCCCGAGCCCCAGACCGGCGCAGGGCACGGCAACCAGGCGGCCCGTTGCGAGCTCGCCGGCCACGGCCAGCCCGGACACGACCGCCGGCCCCCGGCCGGACACGGCGGCGGCCTTGATGGCCGTGGTGGAGGCCAGCTCCATGGCGGCGATGGGGGAGAGGCCCTCTCCTGCCAGCGCCTCGGCGAGGACCTCCCGGGTGCCCGAACCGGGCTCGCGTAGGACGAGCGGGGTGGCGGCGAGCTCGGTGGCGGTCAGCGGCTTGTGCCGGCGGGCCCAGGGATGGCCGGCGCCTACCACCACCGCGAGCTCGTCCCGGCCGATCTCCCTGGACCGCAAGTGCCCCGGCGGCCGGGGGCCTTCGACGAACCCGAGGTCCACCGCCCCCCGCTCGACCTCGGCCACCACCTGGCCCGTGTTGCCCATCGACAGGGAGACCTTCACGCGGGGCTCGGCGACCGCGAGCTGCTCCAGCCAGCGCGGCAGGAGGTACTCGGCCACGGTCATGCTGGCGGCCAGCCGGAGCTGGGAGCCGTGGTCGGCCCGGAGGGCGGCGGTTCCCGCCAGCAGCGCCCGCATGCCGTGGAGCACGGCCGATGCCCACTCGGCCGTGGCCACGCCGGCCGACGTGAGGCGGGCCCCGGTGGTGGCCCGCTCCAGCAGCGGCACCTGCAGGACGCGCTCGAGCGACCGAAGCCGCATGCTGGCTGCGGGCTGGGTGATGCCGTGGGCCCGGGCCGCCTTGCTGATGGAGCCCAGCTCGCCCACGCTCACCAGCAGGTCCAGGCTGGCCAGGTCCGGGCTGGGATCGGGCAGTGGCACGCGGTGACCGTACCCGGCCGGGCGGCGCCGGGTCCGTGCTGCACCGCGGCACGGTCCGAGATCTGCCGGGCCGCCAGTGTCGGTGCGGCCCGAGAACGCCCGGCCCGGCTCCCGGCATAAGGTTCACGGGGCGAGCAGGAAGGAGACCCCGGTTGGGCGAGCTGCAGATCGAGGGTGACGAGCTGGTGCTGCACCTGAGCGGCGCCGAGAAGCTGGAGTCGGTGCACGGCGATCTCCGCGTCCCGCGGGCCGCCGTGCGATCGATCGAGATCCTGGAGGACGCGCACGAGCCGGCGGACCACGGCTTCAAAGTGGGCGAGCGGCTCCCGGGCCATTCCGAGGTTGCGGCCATCCGCTCGGACGGGCAGCGGCTCTTTGCCGTCGTCCACCACGACACGCCCCGGGGCGTGCGCATCGAGCTGGAAGGGGCGGACTACGACGCCTGGATCGTCGGCGCCCGCGATCCCGAGGGGCTCAAGCAACGCCTCGAGCAGGCGTGACGGAGGCCGGCGCCACACCGTCCCCGCCGGCCCGCCGCGGTTGACGGCGCCCAACGAACCCTGCGCCCCGCCTCCCCGGCATAGCGTGGCCAACCCGTGACGAGCCCCGGGACGCCCGGCCGTCGCACCGCCCGGCGCGAGGTAGTGCCCTGGCTGCTGGTCGCCACCGCGGTGGTCATGGCCGCCGGCGGCGCCCTTCTGGGCGTGGCCACCTCCCCCACCCCCCGGGTCCGGGTCCGGGTCCCGGTTCCGGGGGCCCACGCGCCGTTGCCGACGCTGCGTTCCCCCCTGCAGGCCGCACCCAGCGTGGAGGATGCAGCACCGGTCAGTGGGCCGCTCCGTGCGCCGGGCGGACCGTTCCTGCGGGACGCCGCCGGCCGGGTCATCCTGCTCCGCGGGGTCAACGTCGTCTACAAGCACCCGCCGTTCGAGGTGTACCCGGCCCCGGGGAAGCCCTGGAATTTCGACGCCCACGACGCCTCGCTGATGGCCAGGCTCGGGTTCGACGTGGTGCGCCTGGGGATGACCTGGCGTGGGCTCGAGCCCGGCACCGCCCCGGCCAACGATCCGGCGATCTGCCGGCGCGGGCGGCCCGGCAACCCCCACCAGTTCAACCAGGCTGTGCTGGACCACTACCTGGGCCACCTGAAGCAGACGGTGGACCTGCTCGCCCGGTTCCACATCTTCACCATCCTGGACATGCACCAGGACGTGTACAACGAGATGTTCGACGGGGAGGGCGCGCCCAACTGGGCCGTGTGCACCAACGGCGCCCCCAACGTGGACCCGCCGGGACGCTGGTCCCGCAGCTACGGAACGGCGGCGGCCGGCGCGGCGTTCGGCAACTTCTGGACCAACGACGTCGTCGGTAACCTCCAGGGCCAGTTCGACATGGTGTGGGGAAAGGTGGCGAAGTATTTCGCCGGCGATCCGTGGGTGATCGGGTTCGACCCCTTCAACGAGCCTTTCTCGGCCTCGTTGGTGACCCGCGGCGACGAGCATTTCGACGCCCAGCTCGAGTGCTTCTACACCGGGAGGGCCCATATCGGCGCCCCCCGCCGCGGCGCGCCGCGGTTCGCCTGCCCCCGCCGGGACCCGCGCACAGGGGTGATCCCCGTCATGCTGGCCAACGACCGCAAGGCCCTGGTCTTTGAGGAGCCCGACAATTACGCCAGCCGCGGCCTCCCCACCTTCCTCGGCCCGATGTCGTTCCACAACCTCGTCTTCAACTTTCACATCTACTGCGGGGCCCGCAGCCCGGTCACCGGCAACCCGACCAACCTGGCGCGGTGCGCCGCCCAGGAGGCCCGTGCCCTCACACGCCGCAGCGAGGACCGCCTGGAGATCGGCTCCAAGCAGTACGCGCCCGGAGGCACCGGATGGTTCATGAGCGAGTTCGGAGCCACGTCGGACCCCGGCCTGCTGAAATCGGTCACCGCCATCGCCGACCAGGACCTGCTGGGGTGGGCCTACTGGTCCTGGCGGTACTACGCGGACCCGACGGGGAGCGCGTCCGAGGGCCTGGTCATGGCCGACGGGAAGCTGCGCTCCACCGCCTTCGTGCTCTCCCGTCCCTACGCCGAGGCGACCGCGGGGACGCCCCTGTCCATGCACTTCAGCCCTGGCACCCGGCGGTTCGCGTTCGCCTACCGGGCCAGGGCCGCCATCCGCGCCCCGACGGTCATCGAGGTCCCGGTGGACGTCCAGTACCGGGCGGGCTACTGCGCCACCGTGTCGGGCGCCCGCATCACATCCGATCCCACAACACCCCTCCTGGTCATCCAGGCGAGCAGATCGGGGATCGTGCACGTGCGCGTGCGGCCGGGCCGCTGCCGGGGGTAGCGCCGGGCGTCACCCCTGGCGGGCCGGCGGGGGCGCCGGACGCGGGCCAGCCTTGGACGCCACGCCACAGAAGATGTGGGCGTAGGGCCGGATGGGCGCGGGGCCGCGCAGGTCCACGGTGCGCAGCTGCTCGACGACGAGGCCGGCGTCCGTCACCAGCCGGTCGATGGGGCGATCGAGGGTGCACCCGGCGGCGATCCGCCGCTGGAGCGGGTTGAGCCGGCGCTGCCAGGCGGCCACCGAGGGAACGGGGGAGAGGCCGTGCTCCACGAAGTGGAAGGTCCCCCCGGGCCGCAGCACGCGGGCCAGCTCCTCGAGTGCCCGGGCGGCGTCGGGCACAGTGCACAGGGTGAAGGTCGACACGGCGCCGTCCACCGACGAGCTCTCGAGCGGGAGTTCCCGGGCGTCGGGCCCGATGAGCTCGACCGCCATCGAGGCGGCACGGATCCGCTCGGCGGCCAGGCGCAGGGCGACGGCCGAAGGCTCGACGGCCAGGAGCGTGCGGACCGCGGGGGGATAGAAGGGGACGTTCGATCCCGAGCCGAACCCCACCTCCACCACAGTCCCGCGTGCGGTGGCCAGGGCCTCCTGCCGGAGCGAGCGCACCTCGGGGGTGCCGAGCAGCACGTCCGTCGCCCTCGGGACGACCTGCTCGCGCCACAGTCCCATCGCTCGGGCCTCCGGGGCCTTGCCGCGCCGGCGGTCAGCCGCCCCGGGACTGCGGGCTCCGGCCACCGACCAGCCGGCGGAGCAGGCCACCGCGCGACGGGGGGCCGTCCTCGCTGCAGCGGCACCGCTGGCTCTTCGGCACACTGGCCAGGACCTGTTCCACATGGGCCCCGCAGCCCCGCCACGAAGGCCGCCCGCAGCGCCTGCACGTCACCGCTCTACACATACCCGGCAGGGTATCATGGCGGATGGGTCGTCGACCCGCGGGTCTGACGGCAGAGCCCGCACGGCTGGCGGCAGAGAAGGAGGAGGACCATGGAACTGCCCGAGGAGGTGGTCAAGGACGCCAGGCGCCGGCTGCACCGGGCGCAGGGCCAGCTGGAGGCGGTGGACCGCATGCTGTCTGAGGGGCAGGAGTGCAAGGCGGTCATGATGCAGCTCTCGGCGGCCACCAAGGCCCTGGAGCAGGTGGGCTTCAAGATCCTGGCTGCCGGGCTGACCTACTGCGTCGAGCACCCGGCCGAGGCGGCCGAGGAGGGCTACCCGCTGGAGGAGATCCAGCGGATGTTCATGCGCCTGGCGTAGCGGCGGGGGCGCCCAGAGGGTTCCACGCCGCAAAGACTGTTGACGCGTTGAATGGGAAATGCAAGGATGCGGAGGCGCGACCTTGTGCTGGCCGAGGGCACGCGGCGGTAGGGGCCAGTTTGAGGGGAGTCGAAATGCGGAGGGGTCCGTCTTCAGGAAGGGCTGCCCCAGCGCGCTCGCGCAGCCGGGCGATGGCGATGGTCGGCCTGGCGTCGCTGACCGTTCTCGGGGGCTCGGCGATGGCGGCCCTCGGGGCGTCCGTGGCCGGGGCGCAGCCGGCGAGCCGATCGGCGACATCCGTGCACCGGGCGGCAACAAGGGGCGACGCCGCGACCTCTAACGCCTCGGCGCCTGCGTCGAACAACACACCGTCCGGCGAGCTGTCGATCGCCACGCCAGCCGGCCACCATCCGCTCGGCGTCGTCCCATACACCAGCGGAGCCGCCCGAGCTCCGGTCGCCGCGAAGCCCGTTGCGGCCACAACGTCGTACCCGTGCACAAAAACTAACCTGGGGGGGCTAGCTGCATGTCCTGGACCGCTCGTTTACACGACAAAAAACCAAGCGATGGTCCAGACAGGTGGGGTCATCGGCAAAGTGAACATTTATGCCGTCTATTGGAAGCCGACCACGTACGCCACAGCCTTCCCGACGTCCTATGTATCGGCGATCGACACGTACCTCCAGAACGTAGCGACCGCAAGCAAGACGTCGTCGAACGTGTTCTCGGGACTCCAGCAGTACTACACAGCAATCGGGGGGACTAAGCAACACATCCACTACACAGTGACGTTTCGCGGGAAGGTCACAATGACTACACCGTATCCCGCCAGCAATTGCACTGTAGCCCCGACACATGCGGTGTGTCTCAAGACAACAGTGGAAGCAACCCAGCTCAAAACATACCTCGCCGCGCACACGTCCTACCCGAAGGGAAACGGCGACATCTACGTCGTCTTTTTCCCACCAAAGGTTGAAACCTGCTTCGACAACGGCACGACATGTTCGATTGCTGGCGGGTACTGTGGCTACCACTCAGCAACCTTTACAATCACTGCAACTGAAAATATTCTTTATGCTAATATGCCGTATCCCCCCACAGCAGGCTGTAACACCTACACAGAGTCCCTTACCGGCACATTCCATGCTACAGTGATGCTCAGCGTCACGAGTCACGAGTTGAACGAGACGATCACCGATTCGAGCACACAATGGCGAGCGTCGACAGGCATGGAAATCGGAGACGAGTGCGCCTATGTGTGGGGCACCCCGCTAGGCGGCACAGAGGGTGCCGGAACCGCTTGGAACCAGACAATCAACGGAGCCCACTACTTCACCCAGCTCGAGTTCAGCGATGAGAACTATAAGTTGACAGGCACAACGAACGGCTGCATCGGGAACGCGCAGTTGCCCACCGCT
>DAHUZE010000020.1 GCA_027306755.1 Acidimicrobiaceae bacterium
CGACCAGGATGGTGGTGCGGCCCTCGAGCACCGCGCCCAGGCCGGCGTGGATCGCCTGCTCGGTGCGGGCGTCGATGGCGCTGGTGGCGTCGTCGAGGATCAGGATCCGGGGGTCCGACAGGATGGCGCGAGCCAGGGCGACGCGCTGGCGCTGCCCGCCCGACAGCGTCACGCCGCGCTCGCCGACCACGGTGTCGTACCCCCGGGGCAGCGCCTCGATGAACTCGTCGGCCTGGGCCGCCCGGGCCGCCGCCCGCACCGCTCCGTCGGAGGCTCCGGGGCTGCCGTAGGCGATGTTCGACCGGACCGAGTCCGAGAAGAGGAAGCTGTCTTCGAACACGATGCCGACCTGGCTGCGCAAGGAGGTCAGGGCGACGCGCCGGACGTCCACGCCGTCCACCTCCACGGTGCCCTGCCCGGGGTCGTAGAAGCGCGACACCAGCATGGCCAGGGTGCTCTTGCCGCTCCCGCTGGGGCCGACGATCGCCACCCGCTCCCCGGCTTGGACGTGGAGGTCGACCCCGCCGAGCACCGGGGGCCCGTCGCCGTAGGCGAAATGGACGTCCGTCAGGTCGATCCTCCCCTCGAGCGGGGGAAGCTCGACGGGGGACGGCGGGTCGACGATGGACGGTTCCATGTCGATCAGCTGGAAGATGCGCTCCTGGCCGGCCCGCGCCTGCTGGCCCACGGTGAGCACCCCGGCCAGCTGCCGGGCCGGCGCCATGAGGGCGGCGACGTACGTGGAGAAGGCAAGGAACGTGCCCAGCGTGATCTGATGGCGCAGGGTCATCCACCCGCCCAGGGCCAGGATGGCCACCTGGCCGATGCTGGGGATCGCCTCCAGCACCGGCTGGTAGCGGGCCTGCAGCCGCACCGCCCGCATCTGCGAGCCGTAGAGGACCCGCGCCGCACGGGCGATGCGGCCGATCTCCTGGTGCTCCTGGCCGAACGCCTTGACGACGCGGACGCCGTTCACGTCCTCGTCCACGATGGTGATCAGCTCGCCCTCGCGTTGCTGGGCGTCCCACGTGGCGGGGAAGATGCGCCAGCGCATGCGGTAGGACACGAGGAGCAGGGCCGGGGCGATGACGAGGCTCACCACGGCCAGCAGGGGCGCCAGGTAGAGCATCACGCCCAGCGACAGCACCATCAACAGGACGTTGCCCGTCATGATGGGGACGAAATTGAGCAGGCCCTGCACGAGGGTCGAGTCCGAGTTGGCCCGGGCCACCAACTGGCCGGTCGGCATGCGCGACAGGCTCTCTGCGTCCATGCCCTGGAGGTGGTCGTGCATGGCGTTGCGCAGGTCGTACTGGACCGAGAGGGCCACCTGGCCGCCGCGGTAGCGCCGGACGTGGGCGGCGGCGAAGGTGACGGCGGCGAGCGCGCCCATGAACGCCAGCCAGGGCCACAGCGGGGAGCTGTGGTGGAGGATCACTGTGTCCACGATCTGGCGTGCGACGAGGGGCACGATCGTCTGGCACAGCGCGCCGACGAGAGCCGCCCCGGTGGACAGGGCGACGGCGCGGCGGTGCACGAGCATGCAGGCCCACAACCGGCGCAGCCAGCCGGCGGGACGCCTGGCGGCCGCGCTCGGGCCTGATGGGGAGAGGATCGCCACGGGCGGAGCCACAGTACCGGCCAAGAGGCGGGGCCCCCGACGTCGGGCGCCCCGGTTCGGGGCCCCGGTTGGGCCCCGGTTGGGGGCCACGGGCTGGCCGGCCGCGCCGCAGGGCGCCCGCTCCCCGTAGCGTGGGCCAGTTCCCCATCCGTGGCCGCCGGCCGGCGCGCCGGAGGGGCCGCACGGAAAGGAGCGCTCGATGGACTACACGAAGCTCGGATCGACCGGGCTCGACGTCTCGCGGATCTGCCTGGGCTGCATGAGCTTCGGCGATCCGTCCCGGGGCAACCATGCGTGGTCCCTGGACGAGGAGCGCTCGCAGGCGATCATCCGCCAGGCGCTGGACGCCGGGATCAACTTCTTCGACACCGCCAACGTGTACTCGGACGGGAGCAGCGAGGAGATCCTCGGGCGGGCGCTGTCCGGGCTCGACCGGGACGGCCTCGTCGTCGCCACCAAGGTCAACGGCAGGATGCGGACGGGTCCCAACGGGTCCGGCCTGTCGCGCAAGGCGATCTTCTCGGAGATCGACCACAGCCTGCGCAGGCTCGGGATGGACTACGTGGACCTCTACCAGATCCACCGCTTCGACCCGTCGGTGCCGGTCGAGGAGACGGTGGAGGCGCTGCACGACGTGGTGAAAGCGGGGAAGGCGCGCTACGTGGGGGCGTCGTCGATGAGCGCGTGGCAGTTCGCCACCATGCTGCACGTGGCGGAGCGCAACGGGTGGACCCGGTTCGTCTCGATGCAGGACCACTACAACCTGCTGTACCGGGAGGAGGAGCGGGAGATGCTGCCCCTCTGCTCCCACGAGGGGGTCGGCGTGATCCCCTGGAGCCCGCTGGCACGCGGCCGCCTCACCCGGGACTGGGACGGGGAGACGGAGCGGAGCGCCACCGATGAGTTCGGCAAGCGCCTCTACCAGCCCGAGGACCGTTCCATCGTGGAGCGGGTGGCCGCCGTGGCCGAGCGCCGCGGCGTGAGCCGGGCCCGGGTCGCGCTGGGGTGGCTCCTCGCCAAGCCGGTGGTGACGGCGCCGATCGTGGGGGTGACGAAGGCCGAGCAGCTGTCCGACGCGGTCGGCTCGCTGGACGTGCGCCTGGACGCCGGGGAGCTGGCGGAGCTCGAGGAGGGGTACGCGCCGCACGCCATCGCCGGCTACTGAGGCCCCCGCCCGCCCGCCTGCCCACCGTGCCGACCCGCTGCCGCGGCTCGGCGGGCTCCTGAGGGAACCGCGCGCCACGCGACCGATTGCGCTAACGTCCGCTGCGGACCGGACGGAGGCGCCGTGGCCAACGACGCGAAAGACGCGGTGACCCTGCGAGATGTGGCCCGGGCCGCTGGCGTCCACCCGGGCACCGCGTCCCGGGCGCTGAACGACTCGACCCGCTCGCTGGTCCGGCCTGAGACCGTGGAGCGGGTGGTGGCCGCAGCCGGCACCCTGGGCTACCGGCCCAACTACCTTGCCCGGAGCTTCAAGACGCACCAGACCCGCTCGGTGGGCGTGGTCATCCCGGACATCGCCAACCCCCTGTTCCCGCCCATGGTGCTGGGCGTCGAGGACCGGCTCACGGCCGAGGGCTACGTCACCGTGCTGGCCAACACCCAGAACGACGCTCGCCGCCGGGAGCGGATCTTCGCCGAGATGCTGGAGCGCCATGTGGACGGCCTCATCGTGGCCACGGCGCAGCGCGAGGACCCGGCTCTGGTGACCCTGGCCCACAGCGGCGTGGCCGTCGTCCTCGTGAACCGGATCGTCGAGGACCGCTCGTTCTCCTCGGCGTCGGTGGACGACGCGGCCGGGGTGCGCGCCGTGGTGAACCACCTCGTCGGCCTGGGCCACGAGCGGATCGCCCACGTGGCCGGACCCCAGTCCATGTCCACCGGGTACGCCCGCCGCCAGGGCTTCCTGGCCTCCATGCGCAGCGCAGGTCGGCCGGTCGACCCGGACCTGGTGGTGGCTGCGGACAGCTTCACCATCGAAGAGGGTGAGCGGCGAGCAGCCTCGATCCTGGGGCGGGCGGCCCTCGCGCCCACCGCCATCGTCGCCGGCAACGACATGCTCGCCCTCGGGTGCTACTCGGCGCTGGAGCAGGCCGGCCTGCGCTGCCCCGAGGACGTCTCGGTCGTGGGCTTCAACGACATGCCGTTCATCGACCGGCTGAACCCGCCGCTCACGACGGTCAGGATCCCCCATTACGAGCTGGGCGCCCAGGCCGCGCAGCTCCTCGTGGACCAGCTCCACCAGCCCGACGTCCCGCTCAAGGTGCTCCTCCTCGTGCCGTCCCTGGTAGTGCGGGGCTCCACCGCCCCGGCCCGGGCGCCGGTGCAGGTCGGTTGACGGCCCCCGGGGCAGGTTCGGGCCACCCGGAAACTGCTTGACACGTGCACCAGGCGCCCCGATACTGGGCGCCATGCAATCGGTTGCCGAACAGAGTGGCCAGGGAAGATCGCTGGGATGGATCGGTGCCGGGCGGATGGGGACGGCTATGGCGAGCCGGGTGCTCCGGGCCGGGCACGACCTGACCGTCTACAACCGGACCCGGTCGAAGGTCGAACCCCTCCTGGCGCTGGGGGCCAAGGCGGCCGACAGCGTGAGCGAGCTCGCATCCTGCGACATCGTGTTCATCACGGTCGCGTCCTCAGGCGATCTCCTGGCAGTGCTGGGCGGTGACTCCGGCCTGCTGAGCGCGAAGGACCGGCCCGAGATCGTGGTCGACTGCTCCACCGTGTCGGGCGAGGCATCCGCCGAAGCTCGGGCCGCGGCCGGTGCGGCGGGTGTGCAGTTCCTGGCCGCGCCGGTGAGCGGCAACCCCCGGGTGGCCGACTCCGGCCGCCTGACCATGGTCGTCTCGGGTCCCAAGGAGTCCTACGAGATCGCCCGGCCGTACCTCAAGCTGGTGGTGCGTGAGGCGACCTACGTGGGCGAGGGCGAGCTGGCCCGCCTGGTCAAGCTGTGCCACAACCTGTTCCTCGGCGTGGTGATCCAGTCGCTGGCCGAGATCACGATCCTGGCCGAGAAGGGCGGCGTCCGGCGGGCCGACTTCCTCACGTTCCTGAACGACTCGGTGATGGGCTCGGCGTTCAGCCGGTACAAGATGCCAGCCCTGGTGAACCTGGACTTCCACCCCACGTTCACCACGCACCTGCTGCGCAAGGACTTCGACCTCGGCCTGGGCGCGGCGCGCGAGCTGGACGTGCCGATGCCGGTCGCCGGGGCCGTCCACCAGCGGCTGGGCGAGGCCATCGGCTACGGCTACGGCAACGAGGACTTCGCTGCACTGGTGGAGATCGTGGCCAGGGGCGCCGGCATGGAGATCGCGTCCGAGAACGCACCCGTCACCGACGGGCTCGACCCCACCGACTGATCCCGCCCCGACCGTCGGGGCGTTGCCCCCTGAGGTCGGACGGTGCCTGCCGGGACCCAAGGGACGGGGTCAGTCGCCTTCCCAGCCGTGTGGCTCGTCGTCGAAGATCCCGAGCGCCTCGAGGCCGCCGCGCAGGTGCGCCGCCGCCGCGCCCTCCAGGTCCAGCAGGGGCAGCCGCACCCCGCCCACCGGGCGCTCGAGCAGTGCCATGGCCGCCTTGACCGACGCCGGGTAGCCGATCTCCCGCAGGAGGTGCCACAGGGCCGACATCCGGTGCTGCAGGGGCCGCGCCTTTCCGATGTCCCCGGCCCTGCACGCCTGCTCCAGCTGCCGGACCAGCCGGGGAGCGATGGCGCTCGAGGGCGAGAAGCAGCCGCTTCCCCCCACGGCCATCGAGGGCAGGAGGTACTCCACACCGGTGAGCATGGAGAAGTCCTCCCGCTTGGCAGCGCCGCGCCGGGTG
The DNA here is from genome assembly GCA_027306755.1 of Acidimicrobiaceae bacterium. GTDB lineage: Bacteria > Actinomycetota > Acidimicrobiia > Acidimicrobiales > RAAP-2 > JAJYVT01. The sequence continues at coordinate 5,453 of DAHUZE010000020.1, forward strand.
CACTCGGTGAACGACTGCATGTCGTAGGAGGCGTCCTTGACCCCCACGAAGTTGGGGCAGGCGTCAATCAGCGCCTCGATCAGCTCGGGCGTCACGGACACACCCAGCCGGGGCGGGAAGTTGTAGGCGAGCACGTCGATGCCGACGCTGGTGGCCACGGCGCGGTAGTGGGCCAGGAGCGAAGCCGGCCCGGGCCGCCAGTGGTAGGGGGTCACGACCACGACGGCCGCGGCGCCTGCCTGCTCCGCGTGGCGGGCCAGGGACACCACCTCGGGCGTGCCGGGCATGCTGGCGTGGACGAGCAGGGGCACCGTGCCGCCTACGGCGTCGGCGGCCGTCTCGACCAGAGCCATTCGTTCGGCCACGGACAGGCTGGGGGACTCGCCCGTGTGCAGCGGCAGGGCGATCCCGTCCACGCCGTGGGCACAGAAGAACCGGACGCAGCGGCGGAACGTCTCGTGGTCGACGTCCCCGGCGGGCGTGAACGGCGTGACCGGCGCTCCGAAGACGCCGGACCATCGGCTCATCCCCGCTGGTCGCCCAGCCCGGGAGCCTCCACCACCAAGACGGAGAGCCCGTCGTCCCCAGCGATGAGCTGCAGGGGTCCGGCCTCCACCCACGCCATCGACTCGGGCGCGAGGGCGTGCTGCTCGGTGCCGGCGACGAGCGTGCCGCTGCCGGCGAGCACGTAGGCCATGACCTCGTCGCCCACCGCCTCGAGCGTGGCCGTGATCCCCGGTTCCACGGCGAACCGGCGCATGCGCATGGGGACCGGGACGCCGAACACCTCGGGGTCCGCGGCCAACGTCTCGGTGACGCCGTCGGCCCGGCGCACCGGCAACGACCCGGCATCTCTCACGAGGGGCATGGGAACCTCACTTGGTCGGCAGGACGATGGGACGGATGGAGGTGCGCGCCGCCAGGGCCCCGAACGCCGCGTGGACGTCCTCGAGCATGAACCTGTCCGCGGTCAGCGGCTCGGTCCGCACCGCGCCGGAGGCCAGGAGGGCAAGCATCGCCGGGTAGGCGTTGGGGCTGGACCGGACGCCGAACAGGTTGAGCTCGTCGAGTGCCAGCGCGTCAACGGGGATCTCGGCCCGGGCGCCCCCGGCCAGGCCGAGCACGGCAACGCTGCCGCCCCGACGGGTTGCGGCCACCGCTTGGGCCAGCACGTCCGGATTGCCGGAGCAGTCGAACACGGCGTCCACGCCCCGGCCGCCGGTTGCCGCCCGCACGCCGTCCACGGGGCCCTCGTGCTCGTAGTCGACCACGTGGGAGGCCCCGAGCTCGGTGGCCGTCTGCAAGCGGCTGCCCCGGCCGACGACCACGGTGGTGGCCGCCCCGGAGGCCCGCGCTACCTGGAGCATGAGGAGCCCGAGGAGCCCCGGCCCGAAGACGGCCACCGTGGCGCCGGCCGTCAGGCTCACGCGCCGGGCGGCGTGGACGGTGAGCGCGCCCTGGTTCACGAGCGCCGCCGCCGCCGGGTCCACGCCCTCGGGGATCTTGTGGAGCGCCACCGCGGGGCGCACGGCGTACTCCGCCAGTGCGCCGGGTGCGGTGTGGCCGTAGAGCTTGAAGCCGGGCTCGCGCACCCGCTCGCACAGGTTGTAGCGCCCGGCGCGGCACATGGCACAGGCGGAGCAGCCGGTGTGGTTCTCGGCAACGATGCGGTCGCCCACCCGGAGGCCCGAACGCTCGGTGCCGGGCCCCAGCGCGGACACCACGCCGGACCATTCGTGCCCGATAACGAAGGGGAGCGACGGTGGCCACGTGCCGGCGTAGTCCCCCCGGACGATCTTGAGGTCGGTCCCGCAGATGCCGCATGCCTGCACCCGGCACAGGACCTCGCCCGGGCCCGGGGAGGGCGTCGGGACGCGGGCCACGTCCAGGTGGCCGAACTCCTGCAGGAGGGCCGCCGTCATGGTGTCGGGAACCACCGGCTCGGCATCCACGCTCCCGGCTGCGGCGCTCGGGTCGTGCTGGGCGGTCATCGGGAGGCCGCGCCGTGTGCCAGTGGGTCCCCGCCGTTCACCGACACGGCCGGTCCGTGGCCGGAGGCGTCCAGGGCGGCGAAGATCTCGGTGGCCCGGGCGACCACGTGGTCGGCCACCTCCTCGGCGATCTGCTCCGAGCGATCGGCGTCGGCCAGCTCGGGGCGGCCGTACCAGCCGGTGGGGGCGACCACGTGGAAGTCGGCCATCACCGGGTAGACATCCGGGCGCCGGTAGAGCCCGTGCGCCACCTCGCCGGCCGCCCGATCGCTGGCCTCGGTGACGTGCTCGAGGTGGACGAGACCCGGCTCGTAGGCCAGGACGGCGGCGGTCTCCATGGAGCCCGCATGGGTGAACTCCATCTCCTCGGGGTGCTTTCCGTGGGTGATCACGTGCGTCTCGGCCACCACGATCCGCAACCCGAACCGCCGCTGCGCCTCGTCGGCCGCTCCCCGCAGGGTGGCCGAGTTGCCCTCGTGCCAGTTCACGACCACGATGCGCTCCACACCGGCCCGGGCCAGGCTCTCGGCCACGTCCACCAGCACGGCGCGCATGGTGTCGGGCCGCAGGGTCAAGGTGCCCGCCCAGCCCAGGTGGTAGTGGGCGACGCCAACCGGGCCGAGGGTGACCGCGGCGGTGTCGAGCCGCTCGGCCACCCGCTCGGCGATGGACATGGCGGCAAAGGCATCGGTCCCGAGCGGCAGGTGGCCGCCGTGCTGCTCCACGCTGCCGGCCACGAGCACGGCGGTCCGGCTGGTGGAGAGCAGGCGGGCGGCCACGGGCTGGCTCATGCGCTCGAGCTGGCGGTCCGGATGGCGGGGCATGTCAACCTCCGTAACTGGTCGGTGCCGGGGACTCCCCGAACACGGCGTGGCGGTGCCCGGGGATCGGCGTCTGCCACGTATCGGTCACGACGTCCACCAGCGAGGGTCCGGGCGCGGACAGGGCGCGCGACAGCTCCCGGCCCAGCGCTGCCGGCTCGGTGACGCGTGCCGCGGTCCACCCGAGCGCCGTGGCCACGGCGGCGTACGGCACGTCGGAGAAGTCCGGCTCCTCCCAGTCGCGGCCGAAGGTGATCCTGCGGTACCACCGGATCCAGCCGAGAGACCGGTTGTTGAGGACGATGACCGTGATCGCCAGGCCGTGCTCGGCCACCGTCGGCATCTCGCCCATGGCATAGCCGAGGGCACCGTCGCCCGTCAGGACGACAACCCGCCTGCCGGGCGCCGCGGTGGCGACCCCGATCGCCGCCGGCAGGGCGTAGCCCAGACCGGCGAAGCCCCTGGGGGACAGGATCCGCCGACCGGGCGAACCCTGCTCCAGGTAGACGGTGCCCCAACCGCTGGCCAGGCTGGCGTCGCACACCACGATGTCCTCGGGTCCGAGCACAGCCTCCAGCTCACCGAGCACGCGGGCGGGCCAGATGGGGACGGCGTCCGAGGCCCGGTGCTCGTCCCGCTCGGTGCACCATGCGGCGCGCAGGTCTCCGATGCGCTCCGCCCACGCCTGCCGGTCCTCCCGAAGGGAACCGCTCCCGCGGGCGCCGGTCTCTTGAAGGAGCCCGCCTTCGGATGGGGTGGCTCCGTCTTCCTCGAGAGCATGCAGCAGGGCTGCGAGCCCGAGGCGCGCGTCGCCGGCCATGCCGGCGGCCAGCGGGAAAGCCCGCCCGAGCTCGGCCGGGTCCACGTCGAGCTGCACGACCAACTGGTCAGGGCGGGGGAGCGTCCACCCGAAGGTGGCGCCTCCGGGCGCCTTGGTTCCCACCAGCAGCACGACGTCGGCCTCTTCCAGGGCCGCCCGTGCAGCGGTGGTGCCCATACCCCCCACCGTCCCCACGGCCAGCGGATGGCGTTCGCCGATGATGCCCTTGGCCGACATGGTGGTGGCCACGGCGGCCTGCAACCGCTCGGCCAGCGCCAGCAGCTCCGCGCCGGCCCCGGCGTGCAGGGTGCCCCCGCCCGCCAGGACGAACGGCCGGCGGGCACCGGCCAGCGCGGCGGCGGCGATGTGCACGTCGGTCGGGTCCGGCGCGCTGCGGACCGACGGGAAGCGACCGAAGCGGCCGCCGTCGCCCGGCACGTGCGCCGGCGCCGGCCCGTCCAGGACGTCCTGGGGCACGACGATGGCCACGGGCCCGGGACGGCCGCCCGTGGCCTCACGGAAGGCGCGGCGCACCAGGGCGGGCATGGAGGCGGCGTCGGGCACCGACGCGCACCATTTGGTGACGGGCGCCAGCAGCGCCAGCTGGTCGAGCGCCTGGGAGGCGGCGCCGCGGTCGCGGTGCGGGGCATTCGACCGGGGAAGGTCGCTGACCACGGCCACCACGGGGACGGACGCCCCGAGCGACTCCCCGAGCCCGGACGGCAGCTTTGCGGCTCCCGGCCCCACGGTGGCGTCGCACACGCCTACCCGGCCGGTGACCCGGGCGTAGCCGTCTGCGGCGTAGGCACCCGTGCGCTCGTCCCGGACGAGCACATGGTGCATGGCTGGCGCTCGTTCGGCGAGCGCGTCGTACATGGCGAGCGTCTGCCCCCCCGGAGAGCCGAAGACGTGCGTGACCCCGTGCTCGGCCAGAAGCTCGACGAGGAGCATGCCGCCGTGCCGGGAGGACGCCGCCTGGGCCGCCCCGGCGCGCTGGGGCGCAACCGATTGCGACACGGGGCCACAGTGCCGTCTCTGCGCGCAGCTGTCAAGCACGGCGGGGCGGGCATCCGGTCCCCGTGCGCAGGGAGGCGGCCGGGGCTACCCTTCGCACAACCGATTGCACGCCGACCGTGAAAGTGAGCGCCGTGCCCGACGAAGCCATCCGCACCGCCGTCGCCAACTGGGGACCCCGCTTCACGGCCCAGGGGGTGGACCCCAACGACTTCGCTCGCGTGACCGCTCCCCTCGAGCATTGGGAGGACTGGCTCGACGCGTGGGTCGCCAACGCGTCCGAGCACGCCGCCCTGGCCCGGGCGGCCGAAGCTGCAGGTCACCGCGTCACCGCGGGGGAGTCCTGGGTGCGTGCCGCGCTCAGCTACCACTTCGCCAAGTTCGTCTGGATGCTCGACATGGAGCGCCACCGGGACGCGGCCGACCACGCGGTGGCCGCATACAACGCCGGCCTGCGGCTCCTGGACCCGACCTTCGAGCGGGTGGAGATCCCCTTTGAGGGGACCACCATGGTCGGCAACCTGCGGCGCCCGGCGGGCGTCGATCGCCCCCCGCTCGTCGTGCTGATCCCCGGGCTCGACTCCACCAAGGAAGAGTTCTTCCACGTGGAGGAGGTGTACCTGCGCCGGGGCATGGCGACCTTCACCATGGACGGCCCGGGGCAGGGCGAGACGGGGTACTCGACGTCCATCCGGCCGGACTACGACGTGGCCGTCGGCGCGGTGCTGGACGTCCTGTGCGCCCGGGACGACGTTGACGGCTCGCGGGTGGGCGCCCTGGGCGTGAGCTTGGGCGGGTACTACGGCGTGCGGGCAGCGGCGTTCGAGCCGCGTCTCGCAGCCGTGGTGGTGGCAGGCGGCCCCTACGACTACGGGGAGATCGTCCCCCAGCGGCCGCCCAACTCCAGGGCGGCGTTCATGCACCACAGCGGAGCCACCACCGAGGAGGAGACGTTCGCCAACGCCCGCCGCATCTCGCTGGTGGGGGTGGCGGACAAGGTCCGCCAGCCGTTGCTGGTGGTGTTCGGCAAGCTGGACCGTCTCGTGCCCTGGGAGCAGGCGGCGCAGGTGGCTGAGGACGCACCCAACTCCACCCTGTGGATGTTCGACGAGGGCAACCACGTCTGCATGAACATGATCTACCGCTGGCGCCCCCAATCCGCCGACTGGCTGGCGGGACACCTGGGCGCAGCCGCGACAGGCTGAACCGAACGTCCTTGCAGTAAAGCTGCAGCCGGCGGTCAGGCTGCAGCCGGCGGTCAGGCCACGCCGGGCAGGTCGACTACGGGCAGCATCACCCATGAAGGCGCCCGGCCGCCCGTGTGCACGGTCATGCCGATGCCGCGGAGGGATCGGCGGTCGGCCTCGTCGTCATGGCGGAAAGGCCCCGAGCCCGAGAACGGCCCGGTTGACCCGGGCCGCGAGAAGTCCGAGCCCCCCACAGTCAGGGCCAGACGGGCCCGAGCGGGCAGGTGCACGCAGGTCGGCCAGAGCTCCACGTCCACCTCGTAAACGGTGCCCGGTCGGACGTCACTCACCCGCTGGTGGGTGTACCAGGGCCGATGGGGGAGCGAGCGGGCCAGGTCGAGCTCACGCTGCGACAGCCGCAGCCAACCCTGGGAGAGGGGCGCCCGGGGATCGTTCGCACCCCGGAACGTCACCTCCTCCCCGTCGGCCAGGAAGGCCCGAAGGGTGCAGAAGACGTCGGCGTCCTGTCCGGAGGTGGCGACGGCGATCCGGGCGACAGCTGGTCCGACCAGGGTGCACGGCCGCTCGAGGGGCGCCGATACGAAGGTGGCGCCGCTGCCACCGGCCGGGAACCCGACGTCGCCGGCCTCCTCGGGGGGGCCTGCGGCCGGCCCGCACAGCCGGTCCGCGCCCCCCAGGAACCACCGCTCCCACCGGGTCCCCGGCAGCGGCCAGTCGGCGGCGCCGGCCCGGCGTTCCGCTGCCCCCGGGTCGCCGGCCCGGCGGACCACGAAGGAGACACGGTCGCGGGCCTCCCAGCCGTTCTCCCGGCCGAGCAGGAACCGGTCGAAGAAGGCGCGCTGCAGGGCGCGCCCACCGGGGAGGTAGAACTCCTCCTCGTGGCGCCCGGTGTGGACGTCGAGCCACCGGTGCTCGGACGACACCCCGCAGAACCCCTCGAAGTTTCCCCGGCTGTGCAGCCCCAGGCCGCCCCAGTTGGCCGAGGAGAGGACCGGCACCTCGATACGGTCGAGCGCCGCGCTGCGGTCCTGGTGCCACCGGTCGTCCAGGGCACGGGCCTTGAGCTCGCCGAGATAGTCGGCGCGCCGGGAAGCAAGCTCGTCGACGGACAAGGTCTCGGGGCCGGCGGCCATGCCGTCGTCCACCCAGGGGCTCGCCGGGCCGGCCGCCCCGAGGCCGTGCTGGATCGAGAGGACCTGACGCGGGTACCAGCCGTCGAAGAACCCGTTGGAAAGGACGCCGCCGTGATGGCTCATGTCCCGGTAGTGGTCGGACGCGCCCTCCCAGGGGATGATTGCGGCGAGGTGCGGGGGACGCAGGGCCGCCACGAGCCACTGGGTGATGGCGTAGTAGGAGACGCCGAGCAGCCCCACCTTGCCCGAGCACCAGGCCTGGGAGGCCGCCCACTCGATGGCCAGGGCGAAGTCGCGCATCTCGCGCGGGCTGAGCAGGTCCATGGTGCCGGACGACCGGCCCGCGCCGCGCGAGTCCACCCGGACCACTGCGTAGCCCGCCGGCACCCAGTGCTCGGGGTCCAACGTCTCCCAGCACAGGTGGGCCCCGGACGACCCCTCCAGGACCTCCGGGTGCTCGGAGACCAGCCGCTGGTAGCGCTCGGAGAACACGCCCTCCCGGAACGGGATGCCCTTGCCATAGGGCCCGGCGGTCATGACGACCGGCCAGGGTCCCCCCGTGGCCGGCCGGAAGACGTCCGCCCGGAGCACGACCCCGTCGTCCATGGGGACCGGCACGTCCCGGTCGACCACCAGCCCATGCTCGCCCTGCGTCATGTCGCACCCCCATTGCCGTGGAAACCGGCCGGTGTCATCTGTCCGATGGGCATTGACCATCGGGTTGTCACTGGCTAATCTACCGATGCAATCGAATGCAGGCACCAGACGGTGCCGGAGTTGCCGTGGGGGGCGACACCATGTCGAAAGTTTTCAGCGCTCAAGAGCTTCCACACTTCGGGTCCACGCGCGACACCCGGGACCGGCTGGACATCGTCACCGACGACGTCCCGGTCGGGGCCCGGCACCTGCGGGCGGACCGGATCGTCTACCACCCCGGGGACACGGCGGCCGCGCACTACCACACCGACTGCCACCACGTCTTCTGGGTCACGGGGGGAACCGGCGTCCTGCACACCGGGAGCGGGTCCGGCGCCCAGCAGACCCGCCTGGCCGCCGGGATGAGCGTCCTGGTCGAGCCGAACGAGGTGCATTGGTTCGAGAACGACACCGACGCGGAGTTCTCCTTCGTCGAGCTCTGGGCGCCGCCTCCGACCGAGACGATCTGGACGGTCGAGGGTGACGTATGCACCTGGGCACCGGCGTCGTAGCGTCATCATGATCGTGAGCAACACGAGAGGCCGGCATGGCCGGCCGTGCGAGGGAGGGAGCACATGAAACAGAGGCACCTGTTGGGTTGCCGTGGCGCGGGGGGGAGGCGACGGTTCACGACGTCGGTGCTCGCCGCCGCCTTTGCCGTGGCTGCCGCAGCACCGGCCCTGGCCACCGGGGCCGCTGGCGCGGCGCCGCGCGTGCACAAGGGGCTCAAGGGAACCGTGCTGATCGGCGCGTCGGTGTCGCTCTCCGGCGACTTCTCGGCAACAGGCACGACCACCAAGGAGGGCTACCAGGTCTTCCAGCAGTGGATCAACACGCACGGAGGCATGGACGGCAAGAAGGTCGTCTTCAAGTTCCTGTCCGACGGCTCCAGCCCGACGCAGGTGACGACCAACTACCAGAAGCTGATCACGGTCACACACGTGAACTTCGTGGTCGGCCCCTACTCCACGCTCCTCACCAAGCCGGCGTCCGTCGTGGCCAACCGCTACGGACAGGCGCTGGTGGAGGGCATCGGCGGCGGCCCGTCCGTCTTTGCCGCCGGCCTCCACAACGTGTTCGACGTGAGCGCGTCGGCGGCGTACCAGGGCATCACGTACGCCAAGTGGATCGCCAAGACGTACAAGCCCCAGCCCGTGGCGTTCGCGGCCATCACAACACCGTTCAGCGAGCCGATCGTCACAGGCATCCGCAAGTACCTGCTCGCCCGCCACTTCACCGCGCCGGTGTTCAAGGTGTACCCGCTGGAGACCAGCGACTGGACCCCGATCGCGTCGGCCATCGAGGCCACCCACGCCAAGATCGTGGCCCTCGCCACCCAGCCGCCGGACGGGAACGCCTTCATCCAGGACTTCGCCAGTGCCGGCTACAACCCCACAACCCTCTTTGAGGTGTCCGGCCCGGACCAGGGCCAAGGGTTCGTGAAGGCGGTGGGGAAGCAGAACACCACAGGCGTCATGTGGCCCAACACCTGGTACCCCGGCGCCGCCGAGGGACCGGTCAACAAGCAGATGGAGACGATCGCCGAGCACATGCTCCACGTGAAGCTCTCCGGGCTCAGCGCCAACATCGCCGAGGCGTTCTCCGCCGCCCAGGTCCTGGCCGAAGCGGTCAACCACGTCAAGTCGCTGACAAACGCCAAGGTCATGTCCTACCTGCGCAAGGGCCACTTCACGAGCGTCCAGGGTGCGGTGTGCTTCCTTCCCACAGGGCAGAACAAGTGCGCCCAGCCCTTCGTCTTCCAGTGGCAGCATGGGAACCAGGTTGCGGTGCTCCCGCCGACAAAGCCGGGCGTCACCAAGATCATGAACCCCAAGCCGCACTGGGGGCAGAGCAAGTACTAGACGAGCAGGAACGAGCGGTGCCATAGACGGCCCCGCCGCGGCGTGCTCCCTCGGCGGCGGACCGGGCAGTGTCGGACTGCCCGGTCCGCCGGAGGGGCCACCGCGCGGCGGGCGCCGCTGCACCCGGGGGCCCTCCGGGCTCCCGGGCATCCCGGCCGGTGACGGGCGCGGGGAACCAAAGCGGGGAAAGGACCGGAAGGAAACCATGAAATGCTAGTCGTCCAGGGGATCATCGACGGGATCCTCGCCGGCGGCCTGTACGCGTTGATGGGGTCAGGGCTGACCCTCGTGTTCGGCGTCATGGAAGTGATCAATTTCGCCCAAGGGATCATCGTGATCCTGGGCGCCTACCTCACGTACGTGTTCGCCACCCACATCGGCGTGGACCCGTTCGTGACGCTGCTGATCACGATCCCGATCATGTTCGCGCTCGGGTACGGCGTGTACATGCTGCTGCTGCGGCCCATCAAGCGGGACCGGGTGATCATGTCCCTCCTGGTGATGTACGCCGTGGCGGTGGTGATCGAGGGGTGCTTGGACCTCGTCTTCGGCGGGACACTGGTGCAGGTGAGCACCCCGTACGCGACAAGCTCGATCCACGTCGGCTCGCTGGTCTTCCCCGACATCTACCTGATGGCCTTCGGGCTCAGCGCCGTGCTCCTCGGGGTGCTCTACGTCATCCTCTACCGGACGAAGTTCGGCCGCAGTCTCCGGGCGACCACCCAGAACACCACAGCGGCCAAGCTGGTGGGGATCGACGTCGACCGCGTGTCGGCAACGACGCTCGGCATCGGCGTCGGCTTGGGCGCCGCCGGCGGCATGCTCTACGGGATGACCGCCTCGTTCAACGCCGCGAGCTCGTACGACCTGATCTCCCGGTTGCTGGTCATCGTCATCCTCGGCGGGTTCGGCAGCGTCTGGGGGGCCATGGCCGCCGCCATCATCATGCTGGTGATCGAGGACGTGATCTCGGTGGTGTGGTCCCCGGTGTGGGGCCAGACGATCTTCTACCTGGTGCTGGCGGCCGTGCTGCTCTTCCGGCCCCAGGGTCTCTTCGGTCGGCGCATGGCAAGGGCGCAGTGATGGCCGTCATCCAGGCAACGCCGGAGCTCCTGCGCCCGAGCGACATCGACCACGCGTTCCGGGACCCCTACGCCCTCTCCAGCCGCACGAGGGGGATCTCTTGGGTCGGGCTCTTCGCCATCCTGGCTGCCTTCCCCCTGGTGTTCACCAACCCGGCGGTCACGTCGGTGGCCGTGTTCACGATGTTCTTCCTACTGGCCACCGTGGCCTGGAACCTCTTCTCGGGCTATTCGGGCTACATCTCCATCGGGCACGCGGTGTACTACGGCTTGGGCCAGTACACGGTGGCCCTGCTCGTTCTCCACCTGCACATCGCCGCGGGTGCGGGCGAGCTTGGAGTGCTCCCGCTGGCCGGGCTGGTGGCCGCGGCGGGGGCGGTACCCGTCGGGCTCCTGGTCCTGCGGGTCCGCCGGCACACCTTCATCGTGCTCACCATCGCGGTGATGTTCATCTTCCAGCTGCTGGCGTTCAACTTCCCGTCGATCACCGGCGGCTCCACCGGGTTGAACGTCCCGCCGCCCGCCTGGTCCCCGTATAGCTACAACCTGCCCTTCTACTACGTCGCCCTGGGCACCGCGATCCTGGCCCTCCTCACCTCCTGGGGGATCCGGCGCTCGAAATTCGGGCTCGGGCTGCTTGCCATCCGGGACGACGAGGACCGGGCCAAGGGTCTGGGGATCAAGGTGACCCGGGCCAAGCTCATCGCCCTGGTCATCTCCGCCTTCTACGTCGGCATCGCAGGCGGGCTCTACGCGGTGTTCGTCGGCCAGGTGTTCCCGCAGTTCGCCTTCACACCGTTCTACGACCTCTACCTGGCGGTGTTCAGCTTCGTGGGGGGCCTGGGAACCCTGGCCGGACCGGTCCTCGGCGCCCTGGTCCTCGGACCGCTGCAGCAGTACTTCGAGATCCAGTTCGGGGCGACGACACTGTATTTGATCATCTACGGGGTGCTCTTCATCCTGATCCTGCTGCTCCTGCCGCGGGGCGTGGTGCCGAGCATCTCGGATCGGTACCGCTCGATGCTGGCCGCCCACTGGCGCAAGACCGGTCGTGGCCCGGCGACGCAGGGCGGGAGCTCGCTGTCGCAGGGGCCGGCCACCGGGCCGGCGCCGGCGCCGGCCATGCCGGCCGAGCCGATCGTGCGGGAGGGCGCATGAGCCTCATCGAGGTACAGGACATCGCCAAGGCGTACGGAGGAATCCGAGCCCTGGACGGCTGCACGATGACGTTCGAATCCGGGAAGATCAACGGTCTGATCGGGCCCAACGGATCCGGAAAGACCACGCTTTTCAACGTCGTGACCGGCTACGAGCGGCCCGACCGGGGCCAGGTGGCGGTGAACGGCGAGGGGATCACGGGCCTGTCGCCGGACAAGGTGTTCGGCCGGGGCCTGGGCCGGACGTTCCAGCTGACGCGCATCTTTCCCCGCATGACCGTGGTGGAGAACCTGCACGTGGCGGCTCAGCGGGCCGGAGGGTTCCGCTCGGAGCTCTCGCGGTGGTCGTCGACCGAGGAGCGGTCCAAGTCCAAGGAGGTCCTGGACTTCGTCGGCCTGACCCGCCTGGCCGCCGAGCTGGCCGGCAACCTCTCCTACGGGCAGCAGAAGCTCTTGGAGTTCGCCGGCATCATGATCGCGGAGCCGCAGGTGATCCTGCTGGACGAGCCGGCCGGTGGCGTGAACCCCACGCTGCTGACGCACCTGGCCACCCGCATCCAGGCCCTCAACGGCCAGGGAACCACGTTCGTCGTCGTCGAGCACGATATGGAGTTCGTCATGGGCCTGTGCCACCGGGTGTGCGTCATGCACCAGGGCCGGGCGATCTGCGCGGGGGATCCCGAGACGGTTCGCGCCGACCCGATGGTGCTCGAGGCGTACCTGGGCACGGACATGCGCGAGATCGACGATGCTGAGGCGGAGGTGGTCTGATGCTCGTCTTCGGTGACGTCTTCGCCGGCTACGGCGGCGGGGACATCCTGCGTGGAGTGGACCTGGTCGTGGAGGAGCATTCGCTCACCTGCGTGGTCGGGCCCAACGGGGCTGGGAAGTCCACGCTCATGAAGCTGGTGAGCGGGCTGCTGCACCCCCGGGTGGGCAAGCTGGAGTTCAATGGCACCCCGATCGGCAAGGCGAGCCCGCGCCAGATCGTCAAGCAGGGCATCGTCCAGGTGATGCAGGCACGCAACCTGTTCCCCGAGCTCACGGTGCGTGAGAACGTGGAGCTCGGGGCCTTTCTCGTATCGGATTCAAGCCTGGTCCGCAAGCGGTACGACGAAGCGTCCGAGATGTTCCCCATCGTGAAGGACAGGGCCAAGGACCGCGCGGGAGCGCTGTCCGGCGGCCAGCAGCGGATGGTCGAGTTCGCGCGGGCCCTCATGACCGACCCGGTCCTGGTGTGCCTGGACGAGCCGTCCATGGGCCTGGAGCCCCGGGCAGCCCGGACCATCTACCAGAGCATCCGGACCATGCACGCGGCGGGACGCTCGATCCTCCTGGTCGAACAGAACGTGCGGGCCGGCCTGGAGCTGGCAACGCACGGCGTGGTCATGGAGAACGGGCGGGTCCGGCTTGAGGGCACCGGCATGGAAGTGCTGAACAACCCTCAGATGCGGACCCTGTACCTGGGTGGCACCATCGAGGAGGGAAAGGTCGCGAGCTCCACGGGGGCGCACGCGGCAGCGCCGCCCGGCGCGCCCTGAGGGCCGGGCCCCCCGCGCGCCCGCTGGGCAGCACCGCGATGGACTTCACGCTGTCTCCAGAGGACGAATCGCTTCTTGCTGCGACGCGCCGCTACGCCCGGGACGTGCTGCGCCCGGCCGCAGACCGGCTGGAGGCGGTGACGTCGCCCGAGGAGTTCCCCTGGGACCTGATGGAGGAGGGCACGGCACTGGGACTCAAGGCGCTGCCCCTGAGCCCCGAGCTCGGCGGCCGGGGGGCCGACATGGTGGTGCAGGCCCTGGTGACCGCCGAGCTGGCGGCAGGGGACGTGGGCGCGGCCTACTTCTTCCGCCACTACTGGCGGTTCGCCCGGCTGATCCCCCGGCTCCCCGAGCCGGTACGTGACCTGGTGGTGAAGGGGATCACCTCGGACAACCGCTTCGTCCCCGCCAGCGCCAGCACCGAGGAGCTGGCGGGGAGCGACAACGCGCTGCCCTACGACGCCCCCGGGCACGGCGCGATGCTCGAGGCCCGGCGTGAGGGTGATGGGTGGGTGCTGGACGGCAGCAAGTCCATGATCACCAACGGCGGCATCGCGTCGCTGTACTTCGTGCTGGGCCGCACCGATGCTGGCGTGGGGATCCGTTCGGGGGCCACGATGTTTGCCGTGCCGGCGTCCATCCCGGGGGTGACGGTAGGGCCGCTCTACCGCAAGCTGGGCCAGCGCGGGTCACCCCAGGCCGACGTCGCCTTCGATCGGGTCCGGGTCCCGCTGGACTTTGCCGTGAGCGAGGTGGGTTCGGGCTACGCCTCCACCGAACGGGGGCTGATCGCCGCCAACGTCACCAATGCCGGGCTGTCCCTGGGGGTGGCCGAAGCGGCGTACGAGGAGGCGCTGGACTGGAGCATCGACCGGGTGCAGGGCGGGGTCCCCATCCACCGCCACCAGCTGGTCGCCCACGATCTGGGCTGGATGCGCTACCAGCTGGACGCAGCCAGGTCCTACCTGCTGCAGGCGGCCTGGCGGTACAGCCACGCCGAACCCTTCAACCCCGAATGGTCGTGGGGCGTACGCGTCTTCTGCGCCGACATGGCCATCGAGGTGACCCGGCGGGCGATGTTCCTCTTCGGTGGCCGGGGGATGATGGGCGGTTACCGCATCGAGAAGCTGGTGCGGGACGCGTTGACGCTCACCCACGGCAACGGCACGAGCGCGATCCTGACGGCGCGGCTCGGTGCCCATCAGGCCGACGCCAGGATCGACTCGCGGGCCATCTCCCGCGAAGCGTCCGAGATAGCCGCAGGGACAGCCGCAGGGGCAGGGGCACGGGCAGGGGCAGGGACCACACACGAGGTGACAGCGGAGGTGCGACGTGGATGATCGTTTGGAGTCGATGTACCGCCGGTTCACGTGGCGGATCATGTCCAACTACGTGACCCCGTTCGAGTTCGACCGCCAGCAGCGGTCGATCGAGGACTACGAGCAGTGGTGCGGTTCCTGGCTGGAGCTGGCGGCCGAGCACGGCCACCGCGGTGACGAGGCCGCCGCCGCCGGACGGCGGGCCACCGCTGGAGACGAGTACATCCGGGCCGGCCTCTGCTGCCACTGGGCCAGCTTCATGTTCTGCCACGACCAGGACGCCTACCGCTCGGCCCTGGAGACCATGGAAGGCTACTGGGGCAAGGCGGCCCCGCTGCTGGACCCCCCCATGGACATCGTCCACGTTCCCTTCGAGGGAGCCGAGCTGCACGGGTACGTCCGGGTGCCCTTGGCGTCCGGCGGCCGCAAGCCGCCGCTGGCGGTGCTGCTGCCGGGGGCGGACTCCACCAAGGAGGAGCTCTTCAACCTCAGCGAATTCCTCCTGGCCCGCGGGGTGGCCATCGCCGCCTTCGACGGCCCGGGGCAGGGGTCGGTCAGCTTCGAGATGAAGCTGCGCCCGGACTACGAGCGGGCGGTGCAGGCCATCATTGACGCCCTGTCGACCCGGGACGACGTGGACGCGGGGAGGCTGGCCGTGGGCGGCATCTCCTACGGTGGCCTGTTCGCCATGCGGGCCGCCGCCGTCGACGACCGGGTGCGGGCCGTGTTCTCCATATCGAGCTGGTACACCCCGGCCGGGCGCTTCGCCACGATGGAGCCGCTGTCCCAGACCGGGCAGTACCAGCACCTGGGAGACGACCCGGCGGCGGTGATGGAGGCGATCACTCTGGCCGGGGTGCTCGACAAGGTGACCGTACCGGTGCTCCAGGTGTTCGGAGGCGACGATCCGGCGTCGCCGCCCTCGCACGGGGAACGCGTGGCCGCCGAGATTGCCGGACCGATCACGACGGTCGTCATCCCTGACGGCGTCCACGTGGTGAACAACGTGTGGCCCCAGGCGCGGGCCCTTGTGGCGGACTGGGTCGCCGAAAACCTGGAGGAGCGATGAACTATACGAAGGCGGATGCGAAGGAAGCGGCACGCCGGTCCTTCAAAGGACTTTGGGCAGCTACCACGACCCCGTTCGACGGTGAGGGGAGGATGGACCTGGATGCCCTAGCGGGCGACGTCGGGCACCTGGTGGACGACCTGGAGATCGATGGGATCTTCTGCACCGGGGTCATGAGCGAGTTCTGGGCCCTCTCCGGGGAGGAGCGGACGCGCCAGGTAGAGGCGGTGGTCTCCCTCACGCGCGGCCATTGCCCGGTCATCGCCCACACCGGGCACCA
The DNA here is from genome assembly GCA_027306755.1 of Acidimicrobiaceae bacterium. Taxonomy (GTDB): domain Bacteria; phylum Actinomycetota; class Acidimicrobiia; order Acidimicrobiales; family RAAP-2; genus JAJYVT01. Next base: position 21,446 of record DAHUZE010000020.1, read on the forward strand.
CTCGATCACCGAGACGGTCGCCCTCACCCGGCAGGCCGAGGCGGCCGGCGCCGAGTTTGCCGTGGTGATCCGTCCCTACTACCCGAGCGGGGACGAGGAGGGAATCTTCGACTTCTACTCCGCCCTGTGCCGGGACACGGACATCGGCGTGTGGATCTTCGACACCAGCTACGCCGGTCCGCCGCTGTCGCTCGAGCTGGTGGACCGCCTGGCCGACCTGGAGACCATCTGCGGCATCAAGGTCGGCCATCCGCAGGCGCACTACCTGGACGTGCTGGCACGGGTGGGCGACCGGATCCTGGCCTGCTCCCCCAACGAGGGGGAGTGGCTCGCCAACATGCGCGAGCACGGGCAGACGGTGTTCATGTCGTCGGCGGCGCCGTACCTGTACCAGACGGCCACCTGGCGCCCGATGCGTGACTACACCCAGGCCGCCCTGTCGGGCGATGTCGAGAAGGCCGCCGAGATCGCGGCAACCCTGGAGCCCGTCAGGGCCGTGGCGGAGCGCTGGCTGCACGGGCGCTGGAACCGCGACCGGGTGAACCCGCTGCCCATGCTCAAGGCGTGGGCTTCCCTGCTGGGCATGTCCGGGGGTCCGGTGCGGCCGCCGCTGCGGTCGGCAACGCCCGCGGACGTGGACGCCCTCGCCGCCGACCTCGAGGCCAGCGGGCTGCTGGCTTAGGCTGCTGGCCGCCCAGACGGGCTGGGCCTCAGGCGGGCGGCGGAAGGGCGGCGCGTCAGCCGGCGGAAGGGCGCGTTGCGCCCAGCTTGGCCGCCAGCCAGTCGGCGAAGGCGGAGCGGGACTCGAAGGCCCGGTTGGCCACGCCGTGGTTGCCGTCCTCGTACATGAGCAGCTCCGCGCCGGGTGCCTCGGCAGCCATTCGATCGGCGTGCACCCGCCCGACGAGGCGGTCCTGGGCGCCGTGGACGACGAGCATCGGGTTCGTGATCTCCGCCGCCGCATCCTCGAGGGTCAGGGTGCCGGCGTAGGCGCGTGCCGAATCGTCGTCGGCCGAGCGCGACCGGTGCCGGAAGGTGTCCCTGGTCATGGGGGGCAAACTGTCCCATTCGAGGTCGAAGCGGAACGGGCCGGCCAGGGCCACCCCAGCCACCAGGCGGGGCTCGAAGGCCATGGCCCGGGCCGCGTAGTAGCCGCCGAGGCTCACGCCGAAGAACCCCGGGCGCCCTGCGTCCACGTCCGAGCGCCGCTCGCAGAAGTCCACGGCCGCCGCGGCCACCTTCTCGTAGGCCGGCTCGATGGGCAGGCCGTACTCGCTCTCGCCCTGGCCGGGACCGTCGACGGCCATGGTGGCCATCCCCCGGGCCAAGAAGTAGTCCGCCGTCGCCTGGAGCTCCTCTTTGACCGAGTCCAGACCCGGAGCCATGACCACCACGGGCGGCGGGCTGCCGTCGCCCGTGCGCGGCACGCGGAGGTAGGCGGGGAGGGTGGTGCCCTGGTAGGGGATGGCGACGCGCTCGGCCGCCGGATGCATGGTGCCCAGGCCCTTGGCGTAGTCGGCGACGGTGCGGTCGCTCGCCGCCCGCTGCTGCTCGGGGTCGATCACGAACACGAATTTGGCCCAGTGCCAGCACATGCCGGCCCGCCGCCACGCCTCGGACGCCGTGACCGGGTGGCCCTCCGCCTCGGCCCGGGCGGCCAGCTCCTCGTACCCCTCTGCCGTGCGCCCCCACTCCCGGCACCAGTCCTCCCACCGGGTGATGCGGGACAGGGTCCGTTCGAAATCCAGGTAGTCCGTTCCGTTGTTGACGAACCGGGGGCCCCAGTGCGCCGCGGCCGTCGCCACTCTCGGGTCGATAACCGGTTGCTCCGCCATGTGCCCCTCCCACGATTTGGACGCTGCCCACCCGGCCAGAGCGCACGGCCGGGTCGACGTGATGCAACCGATTGCGTACCATGGCGCAACGCCAACTGTCAACGGGCGCCGGCGGCGCCGAGGGGGTGCATGGTGGAGGACGCGGACGTCGTCGTCGCAGGCGCGGGGCACAACAGCCTCATCACGGCCTGTTACCTGGCCAAGGCCGGGTACAGGTGCCTGGTTCTCGAGGCCAATCCCATCCCGGGGGGCGGAGCGGTGACCGAGGAGCTGCTGGCTCCCGGCTACGCAATCGACACGTGCGCCACGGGCCATACCCTCCTGTGCACCAACCCCGTGCTGGCGGACGACGAGCTTGGCATCGTGGCCGGGGACGACCTCGCCTACGTGGACCCGGACCCGGTGGCCCACGTTGCCTTCCCCGACGGTGGCCACTTCACCATGACGCTCGACCGTGAGCAGACGGTGGCCGAGTTCGGCCGCTTCTCCGCCGCTGACGCCCGAGCTTACGAGCGCCTGCTCGACGACTACGCGGAGGTTGCGCCCATCTTCGCCCGGGCCCAGCACACCCCGTCGGGGATGGGGCCTCCGCTGGACCAGCTGCTGGCCGAGCACCCCAAGGGCCGCGTGTGGCAGCGGCGGCGGATGCTGAGCGCTTGGGACGTGATCCGGACCGAGTTCGAGAGCAAGGAGGCCCGGTCCTTCCTCATGTGGATGGCATTCCAGACCTTCCAGGCACTGGACGTCCCCGGCACCGGGGTCCTGGCCTCGAGCATCGTTGCCGGCCGCCAGCGGCGAAGCTGGTCCGTGCTGCGGGGGGGTACCGGCAGGCTCACCCAGGCGCTGGCGGCTTACATCGAGCGCCACGGCGGGGAGGTGCGGTGCAACCAACCGGTGCGGCGCCTGCTGGTTGACGGCGGACGCTGCACCGGCGTCGAGACCGAGTCGGGGGAGCAGTTCCGGGCATCCCGGGCTGTGGTCTCCACCATCCATGTCGTGCACCTGATGGACATGGTGCCCCCCGGGACGTGGCCCGAGGAGCTCGAGTACGCGGTGCGGACCTACGACGTCGGCATCCCCGGCTTCGGGATCTACATCCTCTCGGACCTACCGCCGGAGTTCGCCACCCCCGCGGGCCCGGTGACCGCGGTGTCCGCCGGCACCGTCGGGTGGCCCGAGGACGTGCTGAAGCTGGGCTTCGATCTCCGCCACGGGCGGTTCGTGGACGAGGTGCCGTGGCTCCTCGTGGCCACCCCCACCCTGGCCGATCCCGGGCGCGCACCGCAGGGCCATCACACGGTGAAGATCCTGAGCCCCCAGGTCTACGACCTGCCTGCGGGCCCCGCCGGCTGGCCCGAAGCCAAGGAGGCGCACGCCAAGAGGCAGCTCGAGTACCTGCGGCGGTTCACCCCCGGGTTCACCGATGAGCACTTCCTGGCATCGCTCGTGAAGGCGCCGCCGGACATCGAGGCCACCAACCGCCACATGGTCCACGGCACCTTCCACGGGGGCGACCGGGGTGTGGCCCAGAGCGGTCCGGGCCGGCCGGCCCCGGGCTGGGCCGGGCACCGGATGCCACTGGAGGGCCTCTACCAGACCGGTGCCACGACCAACCCCGGCGGGTCGATCACCGGCGTGCCCGGGCGCAACGCCGCCCGGGTGATCCTGACCGACTTCGGCATCGATCCGGCAACGGTGCTGTGCGCCGGCGGCGGATCGGCGGGGGCCGCCGGCTCACCGCAGGGACCGGCGGCGTGAGCGGGCCCGGATCCCTGGGCGTGGTGGATGCCCACGCCCACATCGTGGTGGACGACCTGTTCTCCGGGCCGGCCGCCCTGGACCCGGCCTTTGCCGAGCTGCGGGAGGTCGACGGCGTACGGCGGCTGTTCACGCGGGGGAAGGAGCTGGCCTCCGTGGTGGGCGAGTTCGTGGACCCGCCGGCGATGCTGGCTCAGGCCCGGGCGCACGGGGTCGACCACCTGCTCCTGTCGCCCTGGGTCCAGCTGCTCCCGATGGGCCTTCCGGCGGTGGATGCCCGGCGGCGGGCCGAGGTGCAGCTCGAGGCCCTGGCCCGGGTGGTGGCCGCGGATCCCCGTCACCTGAGCGCGGTTGGCGCGGTCCCCATCGATCACCCGGCCGAGGCCGTGGCCGTGCTCGAGGAGGCATGCGCCGCCGGGCTCTCGGGAGTGGAGCTGGCGGCCAACGCCGGCAACTACCTGGGAGACGACGGCCTGGAGCCGTTCTGGGAGGCGGCCGAGTCGTTGCAGGCTCTCGTCTTCGTCCACCCCGCCACCCGGGGCATCTCGTTGCCCGCGCTCGACGACTTCTACCTGTGGAACACCGTGGGGAACCCGGCCGAGACGGCGATCGCCGGCGCCCACCTGGCGCTGGGCGGCGCGCTCGAGCGTCACCCCGGCCTGCGGGTCCTCCTGGCCCACGGAGGCGGCGTCCTGCCCGCGGTGTGCGGTCGGATCAGCCACGGCCAGGAAGCGGTGCCCGCGGGTCGAGGCAAGCTGGCCAGGCCGGTCGAGGAATCGTTGGCCCGCTTCTACTTCGACACCGTCACCCACGACCGGCGCCAGCTCCGCCGGCTCATCGAGGACTTCGGGCACGAGCACGTGGTGCTCGGCTCCGACCGCCCGTTCGACATGGGGGACCCGGACCCAGCGGCCGCCGTGCGCGCCATCGGCCTGGAACCGGCGGAGGAGGCGGCGGTCCTGGGAGGCAACGCTGCTCGCCTGATCGCCCGGCGCTGATTACCCGTCGGACCTGGGCGCAGCCCTGGATCAGCGGTCGACGAGGGACATGTCGGGGTAACGGTCGCCGGCGGCCACCCCGGGCGGGAAGGCCTCCGACAGCTCGGCGACGTCGCTTTGGCTGAGCTCGAGCGCGTCGGCCGCGAGGTTCTCCTCCACGTGCACGGGGTTGGCGCTTCCGGGGATGGGCACGATGTCGGACCCCTGGGCCAGCACCCATGCCAGGGCGAGCTGCGAGGGGGTGCACCCCCGGCGCCGGGCGAGCTCGGCCATCCGGTCCTGAATGGCGACGTTGCGGGCCAGGTGCTCGCCGGAGAAGCGGGGGTGGTTGCGGCGGACGTCGCGCTCGGCCAGGTCCGAAGGGTCGCGGAACCGACCGCCCAGGAATCCCCGGCCCACCGGGCTGTAGGCCACGAACCCGATGCCCAGCTCCCGCACCGTGGGCAGGACGCCGGCCTCGGGGTCCCGGGTCCACAGGCTGTACTCGGACTGCAGCGCGGTGATCGGGTGGGTGGCGTGCGCGCGCCGGACGGTGGCGGGAGCAGCCTCCGACAAGCCGATATGGCGGACCTTGCCCGCCTGCACCAGCTCGGCCATCGCTCCGACGGTCTCTTCGATCGGCACCTGCGGATCGACCCGGTGCAGGTAGTAGAGATCCACGTGGTCGACACCGAGGCGCAGCAGGGAGGCGTCGCAGGCTTCCTGGACGTAGTCGGGCCGGCCGTTCACGCCCTGGAAGGTCCCGTCGTCCCGGCGGACGTTGCCGAACTTGGTGGCGATCACCACGCTGTCCCGCCGCCCGGCCACCGCCTTACCCACCACCTGCTCGTTGGTGTAGGGCCCGTAAGCGTCCGCGGTGTCCAAGAAGGTGCAGCCGAGGTCCAGGGCTCGCCGGATCAGCCCGACGCCGGCCTCCTCGTCCGCCGGCGCTCCGTACATCGGCGAAAGGGCCATGCAGCCCAAGCCGACGGCCGAGACCTCCAGTCCGTGCGCGGCGCTCCCGAGGTGCCTGGTGTCCACCGCCGTCCTCCCGTCCCGAGCCGGCCCAGCCGCGGTTGCGCGGCGGCCGGCGCCTCCTCAACGTACCGGGGCGACTACCTGGCGCGCAATCGATTGCCATTGCGATAGGTTCGGGGGAGGCGCCCCGTCCGAGGACCCCGGGAGCGCCCTGCACGAGAACGCGGCACGAGAGGGCGGCACAGGGCCCGGCACCTGAGGATCGGGGGAGACATGGAAGGGAACCAGCCCACGCGAACGTTCGCCACGGCGCCTGCACCGGGGGCCATGGCGGTGGACTTCGAGGAGCGGGTGGACTTCCGCCGCCTGCACGAGTACCGGCTCCGCCGGGCACGCCAGGCACTGGAGGCGTCGGACCTGGGCGCGCTGGTCTGCTTCGACCTGAACAACATCCGCTACGTCACGAGCACGGCCATCGGCGAGTGGACGCGGGACAAGCTCATCCGTTGCGCGGTACTGGCCCGGGGGGCGGAGCCGGTCTTGTGGGACTTCGGCTCCGCTGCGGTGCACCATCGCCTCTACTCCCCGTGGATCGAGCCGCGCAACTCCCGTCCTGCGGTCACCACGCTGCGCGGAGCGGTGGGCCCGGCCGCCGGGCTGTCCGACATCGCCGCGGCCGAGATCCTGGACGTGCTGCGTGAGGCAGGCGTGGCCGACATGCCCGTCGGAATGGACATCACCGACCTCCCGACCCTGTTCGCCCTCCAGCGCGCAGGCATCGAGGTGCGGGACGGCCAGCAGGTGATGCTGGACGCCCGGCAGATCAAGTCGAAGGACGAGATCATGCTGCTGTCCAGGTCTGCGGCCATGGTGGACGGGGCCTACCAGTTGGTCTCGGAGGCCTTGAAGCCGGGCGTCCGGGAGAACGAGATCGTGGCGTTGGTCAACGACACGCTCTACCGCAGCGGCTCCGACGACGTGGAGTCGGTCAACGCCGTGTCCGGCGAGCGCTGCGTCCCGCACCCGCACAACTTCTCCGACCGGATGATCAGGCCGGGGGAGCAGGCGTTCTTCGACATCATGCATGCATTCAACGGCTACCGCACCTGCTACTACCGCTGCTTTTCGGTCGGCTACTCCACGCCGTCCCAGCGCGACGCCTACGCCCGGGCCCGGGAGTGGATGGACGCAGGCATCGACCTGATCAAGCCGGGCGTCACCACGGACCAGATCGCCCGGCTGTGGCCCACGGCCCAGGACATCGGCCTGGCCAGCGAGCGTGAGGCCTTCGGCCTCCAGTTCGGGCACGGGCTCGGCCTCGCGCTGCACGAGCGGCCGATCATCAGCCGGCTCAACTCGCTGGAGAACCCCATGGCGATCGAGGAGGGGATGGTGTTCGCTCTCGAGACGTACTGCCCGGCCAGCGACGGGCACTCGGCGGCCCGCATCGAGGAGGAGATCGTCGTGACGGCCGATGGCCCCCAGATCATCACCCTCTTCCCGTCCCAGGAGCTGTTCGTCACCAACCCGTACTAGGAAGGGCCTGACCGATGACCGACGTGATGCAACCCTCCGTGGACGCCGGACCGCCGGCGCTCGACGTCCGCCTGCGCCTCTACCAGATGATGGTCGAGATGCGCGACTTCGAGAAGCGCGCGTACGACCTGTTCCTCCAGGGCCTGGTCAAGGGGACCAGCCACCTCGGCCTCGGCCAGGAGGCGGTGGCGGCCGGGTTCGGCGCGGCCCTGGCGCCCAGCGACTACACGTTCGCCACCTACCGGGGGCACAACCACACGCTGGCCCGCGGGGTGCCCATGGCGCCGGTCATGGCCGAGCTCATGGCCCGCCAGCTCGGCCTCATGGCCGGCAAGGGGGGGTCCATGCACCTCACGAGCGTGGCCCACCGCATGATGGGCTCCTACGCCATCGTGGGTGCGCACCTGACGATCGCCAACGGGGCCGCCTGGTCGTCCAAGCTGCGCGGTGCGCCCGAGGTGACGGTGTGCTTCTTCGGGGACGGGACCACCAACATCGGCGCCTTCCACGAGGCGCTCAACCTGGCCGTGGTGTGGAACCTGCCCATCGTGTTCGTGTGCGAGAACAACCGTTGGATGGAGTACACGCCCATCGGCTCGGTGACGGCGGTGCCCCACCCGGCGGCGGACCGGGCGCCCGCGTACGGCCTGCCCGGCATCGTGGTGGACGGCAACGACGCCGATGCCACCTACGCGGTGGCCGTCGCCGCCTTCGCCCGTGCCCGTGGCGGCGGGGGGCCGTCCCTGGTGGAGGCCGAGACGTACCGCCACGGCGGGCACTCCCGGGCCGATCCGGGAAAGTACCGTCCTGACGAGGAGGTGGCCGCCTGGCTGGAGCGCGACCCGCTGCCGCTGTACCGCCAGCGGCTCCTCCAGGCCGGCGTGCCCGAGCAGGCGCTGGTCTCCATCGAAGAGGCATCGCACCGGGCCATCGACGAGGCGACGGAGCTGGCCAAGGCGAGCCCCCCGCCCGACCTGTCCCTGGTCGAGAAGGACGTCTACGCAGACGGAGGTGCGGCATGGCGGAGATGAGCTACCGGGACGCCGTGGCCCACGGCATCGCCCAGGAGATGCGACGGGACCCGTCCGTCGTCTTCTTGGGTGAGGACATCGGCTCGGCCGGTGGCGTCTTCAAGGCCACGGTGGGCGTGCTCGACACCTTCGGGCGCACACGGGTGTTCGACACCCCGATCTCCGAGCAGGCGATCCTGGGCGCGGCGATGGGCGCGGCCATGACCGGGATGCGGCCCGTGGCCGAGATCATGTTCTCCGACTTCTTCGCGGTCTGCTGGGACATCGTGGCCAACGAGATCGCGAAGACGAGGTACATGACCAACGGGCAGGTGACGCTGCCGCTCGTCATCCGGTCGGGCAACGGCGGCGGGTCCCGGTTCGGCGCCCAGCACTCCCAGAGCGTGGAGAACTGGGCCATGGCCGTCCCCGGCCTCAAGGTGGTGGCGCCGTCCACCCCGAAGGATGTGGTCGGCCTGCTGGCGGCGGCGGTGCGGGACACAGACCCGGTCCTGTTCTTCGAGCAGAAATCCCTCTACGCCACGAAGGGCGAGGTGCCCGACGGCGAGATCGTGGACGAGCTGGGGAAGGCGTCGGTGCTGCGGCAGGGGCCGGCGGCCACCGTGGTGGCCCTGGCGGCCATGGTGCCCCGGGCGCTGGCGGCTGCCGAACGGCTGGCCCAGGAAGGCATCGAGGTGACCGTGATCGACCTGCGCTCGCTCGTCCCCCTGGACGTGACCACCGTCGCCACCTCGGTGGCCCGGACGGGCCACCTGATCACGGTGGAGGAGAACCCACGGCTCTGCGGATGGGGCGCAGAGCTCTCCTCGATCATCGCCGAGGAGAACCTGTTCGACCTGGACGGACCGATCGTCCGGGTCACCACGCCCCATGTCCCGCTGCCGGCGGCGGACGCCTTGGAGGACGCCGCCCTGCCCAACGTGGACCGGATCGTCGACGGAGTGCGGAGGTCGGTTCTATGACGACGGCGACAGCTCGCCACGACACTGCCCGGGCCTGGACGGAGCTGCTCCGCTGGGTGCCCACCGGCTCTCTGGTGGGGGGAGCGTGGACCGAGGCAGGATCGGGTCGGTCCATCGACGTGCTGGACCCCGCGACGGAGGAGCGCATCGCCACGGTGCCCGACGGCACCGTGGACGACGCCCTGGCGGCGGTGGACGCGGCGTCCGGCTCCCTCGAGGCGTGGAGCCGGACCTCGCCGCGTCACCGGGGCGAGGTCCTGCGCCGGGCCTTCGTCCTCATGACCGAGCGGGCTGAGGACATCGCCCGGCTGATGACCCTGGAGAACGGCAAGGCGCTCCCCGACGCCCGGGGTGAGGCGGCCTACGCGGCCGAGTTCTTCCGCTGGTACTCCGAGGAGGCCGTGCGCAACGTGGGCGAGGTCATGACCGCGCCTTCGGGGGCCAACCGCATCCTCGTCACGCGGCGGCCAATCGGGGTCGCCCTGCTCATCACCCCGTGGAACTTCCCCGCTGCCATGCTGACCCGCAAGATCGGTCCCGCGCTGGCTGCCGGGTGCACGGTGGTGTGCAAGCCGGCAAGCGAGACCCCGCTGACGGCCCTGGCGATCGGGCGGATCCTGGAGGAGGCCGGCGTGCCGCCCGGAGTCGTCAACATCGTGCCCTCCCGCCGCTCGGGCGAACTGGCCAGAGCCCTGCTGGCCGACGAGCGGGTGCGCAAGCTGTCGTTCACCGGGTCCACGGAGGTCGGGCGGACGCTGCTGGCCCAGGCCGCGGACACGGTCGTGAGCTGCTCCATGGAGCTCGGCGGCAACGCTCCGTTCGTCGTCTTTGCCGACGCGGACCTGGACGCAGCCGTGGAGGGCGCCATGGTGGCCAAGATGCGGAACGGTGGTGAGGCGTGCACCGCAGCCAACCGGTTCTACGTGGAGACGCCGGTGGCCGAGCGGTTCTCCGAGATGCTCGCCGCCCGCATGGGCGCGCTGCGCATGGGCAGGGGACTGGACGAGGGCGTCCAGCTCGGTCCGCTGGTCAACGCCCCCAGCCGGGACAAGGTGCGGGAGCTGGTGGACGACGTCCGGGCCGAGGGTGCGAGCGCGATCGTGGGCGGTGAGGATCCGCAGGGCACCGGCTACTTCTACCCGGCCACGGTGCTGGCCGGCGTGCCCCCCAAGTCCTCGCTGCTCAGGACCGAGATCTTCGGTCCGGTGGCGCCCGTCGTCTCGTTCTCGGACGAGGACGAGGCCGTGGCCATGGCCAACGACACCGAGTACGGGCTGGCCTCCTACGTGTACACGGGCGATCTCGGCCGGGGGCTCAGGGTGGCCGAGGCCATCGAGACCGGCATGGTGGGCCTCAACCGTGGCCTCGTCTCGGACCCGGCCGCCCCGTTCGGCGGCGTGAAGCAGAGCGGGCTGGGCCGGGAGGGCGGGCACGACGGGATGCTGGAGTACCTCGAGCAGAAGTACATCGCCACCAGCTGGTGACCCGGCCCCGGCCCCTGCACCGGCGGCCGGGGGGCCTCAAGCTTACCTTCAGGTTCAGGTCGAGCTGCACCTTTCGTTGAGGTCGCAGCGGTCCCGAGCTACCGCTGAGGGTGAGCTC
>DAHUZE010000024.1 GCA_027306755.1 Acidimicrobiaceae bacterium
GACGTCCTCAGCAGGGTCCCCGACGAGACCGTTTCCGCGCTCGGCCTGGCCCGGGGGACGATGGCCCTGGTCGACCTGGCTCAGGCCGAAGCCGTGTACGCCGCCATGGGCCCGACGGTGGAGGTGTCGGGCGGGTCGGCAGCCAACACGGTGGCCGGAGTCGCCGCGCTCGGCGGCGCGGCGGGGTTCGTTGGCAAGCTGGCCGACGACGAGTTGGGAGCGGTCTTCCTCCACGACATCCGGGCCGCCGGCGTGACATTCCGCCCGGTGATCTCCCGCGGCTCGGTGGACGGCGCCGCCGCCAGCGCCCGCGCTGGCGCCGAAGCGGTGGGCACGGGGCGCTGCCTGGTGCTCGTTACCGGGGACGCGGAGCGGACGATGGCGACCCATCTGGGTGTGGCCACCACGATCGGCCCGGACGACGTCCCGGCCGACCTGGTCGCCCGGGCCAGCATCGTGTACCTGGAGAGCTACCTGTGGGACCTGGGACCGGCCAAGGAGGCCATGCGCAGGGCCATCGAGATCGCCCACGCTCACGATGGTTCCGTGGCCCTCTCCCTGTCCGACCCGTTCTGCGTGGAACGGCACCGCCGCGAGCTTCTCGACCTCGTCGTGCGGGATGTGGACGTGCTGTTCGGTAACGAGGAGGAGCTGCGGCGCCTGTTCGGCGAGTCCACCCTGGAGGCCGCGCTCGGTGCCGCCGAAGAGACCGGCATCCTGGTGGCCGCCACCCGGGGTGCCGGCGGCTCGGTCGTGCTGGGCGGCCGCGGGCCCGTGGAGATCCCGGCGGAGGAGGTGGCCACCGTCGTGGACACGACGGGGGCTGGCGACCTGTACGCCGCCGGCTTTCTCTACGGGCTCACCCACGGTTCGGACCCGGTGACATGCGCCCGGCTCGGATCGCTCTGCGCGGGGGAGGTTATCGGTCACCTCGGCGCCCGCCCGGAACAGGACCTGGCCGCGTTGGCTCACGTGGCAGGACTGGTGTAGTGGCCCTCTCCATCGGCATCGTCGGGCTGCCCAACGTCGGCAAGTCCACGCTCTTCAACGCCCTCACCGACAACCAGGTGCTGGCGGCCAACTACCCGTTCGCCACCATCGACGCCAACATAGGTGTGGTCTCGGTTCCCGATCCCCGCCTGGCGGCGCTGGCCGCTCTCTACGACAGCGAGCGGATCGTGCCGGCGACGGTGACCTTCGTGGACATCGCCGGCCTGGTGCGGGGCGCGTCCCAGGGAGAGGGCCTCGGGAACCGGTTCCTGGCGGCCATCCGGGACACCGACGCGGTGTGCCAGGTGGTACGGGCATTCGAGGACGACGACGTCGTCCATGTGGACGGGAGGGTGGACCCCGGATCGGACATCGAGACGGTCAACACCGAACTGGTGCTGGCCGACCTCCAGACGGTGGACAACCGGCTATCCAAGTTGGCGCGCGAGGCCAGGATGCGCCCCGCGCTGGCGCCGGCCCTGGCCGCCGTGGAAGGGGCGCGTGCCGTCCTGGACGGCGGGCGCCCGATCTCCGCCGCCGCCGCAACCGGTGAGGCCGACCCGGGCGCGCTCTCCGACCTCCATCTCCTCACCGCCAAGCCGTTCATCTACGTCTTCAACGTGGCCGAGCACCAGCTGGACGACGCCGGGAGGCGCCAGCAGCTGGCCGGGCTCGTGTCGCCGGCTGAGTCCGTCGTTCTCTGCGCGCAGATCGAGGCCGAGGTGGCGGGGATGCCCCGCGAGGAGGCGGCCGAGCTGCTGGCCAGCTACGGCCAGGAGCGTTCCGGTCTCGAGTCCCTGGTGCACGTCGGGTTCCGGACCCTGGGGCTCCAGACGTTCCTCACCGCCGGCCCGAAGGAGGCCCGCGCCTGGACGATCCCCATTGGGGCTACCGCGCCCGAGGCTGCGGGCACGATCCACACGGACTTCCAGCGGGGCTTCGTGAAAGCCGAGGTCGTCTCCTATGACGACCTGCTGGCGGCGGGCTCGCTCCCAGCGGCGCGGGCCGCTGGTAAGGCCCGCATCGAGGGCAAGGACTACGTGATGGCGGACGGCGACGTGGTGGAGTTCCGCTTCAACGTGTAGGGCCGGCCATTCCCGGCGAATGGCCTATCCACGGCGCGCTGCCCGGGGCGGGACCACTGGCACGGCGCAGCTCGAGGCGAAGGCGTGGGCACCCAGATCATCGTCGAGCTCGCCACGAACCTGGACCCCGGGTCGATCAAACGACTGGTCGTCTATCGCTCGGGTACCAGCCGGGCTGTCGGTCCGGCAGCCTCATGGCTGCTGTCCCGCGGCCCCGGTGCACGCCGAGCGCATCTTCCATGGTGGTGACCGGTCATGCCGGTCCCAAACAGCCCAAACTCGTCCGGGGTCAAAGGCGTCGTCTCGGCGTGAGCACAGCCACCGAGCCGGGCTCTCCGCGGGGACCCTCCTGGGGAGGGCTGGGTACCACGCAAGCGCAGCACCGCTCTCGGAGAGGGCATCATGCGGTACCCCCAAGTTACCCTTTGAGCGTGCGTCCGGGGGCGAAGGTGGGCTTAAGAGAGCTGGAACTGCTGGTGGCGGTGGCGGAGACGGGCAGTCTCGGCCAGGCCGCCGCCCGCTTCGGTTTGTCCCAACCGGCGGTGAGTACCCGGATGACGAACTTCGAGCGGACGGTCGGTCTGCGCTTGTTGGATCGCGATCCCTCGGGCACTCGGCTCACGCGGGCGGGTGTGGAGATCGTCGGCGCGGCACGCGAGGTACTCGCCGCGAGCGGGCGCCTCATGGAGATAGCCGCACGCCTGGCCGCAGAGTCCGAGTCGCGTCTGCGGGTGGCGGCATCGTTCACCGTCGCCGAGCACCTGGCGCCCGCATGGATCGAGGCACTGCGCGCCGACATTCCCGAGGTTGCCCTCACTCTGGAGGTGGAGAACTCGACCCAGGTGCTCGCCGCCATCGGTCAGGGCCGGGTGGACGTCGGGTTCGTGGAAGGCCCGGTCCGGCCGCTGGCCTCATTGGGATGGGAGGCGGTGACGACGGACGCCTTAGCGGTAGTGGTGGCACCCGGTCATCCCTGGGCGCAGGGCCCACCCATCTGCGGGGCGGACCTTGCTGGCACCGAGCTCGTCGTACGTGAGCGGGGCTCAGGCACCCGTGAGGTCCTCGAAGAGGCGCTGCGCCCCTGGGGCGGCGTCCGCTCCCGCCTGGAGTTGGGCTCCTCGGCCGCCATCTTGGCCGCGGCCCGCCGCGGCGAGGGCCCGGCGGTGCTCAGCGCGCTCGCCGCCCAAGCCGAGATGAACGCCGGCCATGTCCACCGCGTCGACGTGGCGGACGTCGACTTGTCGAGGACCATCCGCGCGGTGTGGCCGGCCGGCAGCCGCCCCGGACCGCTCGCCCGGCGGTTGCTGGCAGCTGCCCACAGGGCATCTACCAGCCCCTGACGGAGGCCGACTCTCCCAAGGCTTTATTTGGGGCTGCCAAGGTTTCGACCGCTAGTCGCCAGCGGCAGACGAACATAGGGTCGAAGGGATGGCGATCGCCAACGACCTCTCCGAGCGGCCCACGACTGCCCGCTGGGTGAAGGTGCTCGATCAGAGTCGTTGCATCGGCTGCCACGCCTGTACCACCGCCTGCAAATCGGAGAACTCGGTGCCGGTCGGGGTGACCCGAACCTACGTCAAGTCCGTCGAAGTCGGGACCTTTCCCCAGGTGCGGCGGAACTTCCAGGTGACCCGCTGCAACCAGTGCTCGGACGCCCCCTGCGTGGCGGCGTGCCCAACCGAAGCGATGTACCGCCGCTCGGATGGGATCGTCGACTTCGACAAGTCAATCTGCATCGGTTGCAAGGCGTGCATAGCCGCCTGCCCGTATGACGCCATATTCATCAACCCCGAAGACCATTCGGCGGAGAAGTGCAACTTTTGCGCCCACCGCCTGGAGATCGGCCTCGAGCCCGCCTGTGTATCGGTGTGCCCCACCGAGGCCATCCTCGTCGGCGATCTGAACGATCCCACCTCCACGGTGTCGCAGATCGTGCAGCGCGAGCCGGTGGCAGTGCGCCGGCCGGAGAAAGAGACCCGCCCCGGACTCTTCTACAAGGGGGCCCATCAAGCGACGTTGGACCCCTTGGCCGCCCGCCGCCCGGACGGGGGTTTGTTCGCGTGGGCCACCCAGGGTCTAGCGTCCGATCCGCAGCTGGTCACCTCGGGCCATCCCTCCCGCCACAACTCTTCGGCTGCCGCCTTGCTGTCTTACGACGTCCCCCACCACGCCCCGTGGGGATGGCGAGTGAGCCTGTACACCTGGACTAAGGGCATCGCCGCCGGCGCGCTCGGCGTGGCGGTCGTGCTCGGATACCTTGGCGTGCTCAGCCTTTCCGATCCGATCCTGCGCTATGTGGCTCCATCGCTGGCCCTCGGGTTCCTGGGCATCACCGGCGTGCTGCTGATTTGGGACTTGAAGCACCCAATGCGGTTCTACCTCATCTTCACCCGCCACCACTGGCGATCGTGGCTGGTGCGCGGCTCGTTCGTCATCGCCTTTTACGGCGCTGCGGCGAGTGCGTTCCTGGTGGTCTCGGTTCTGGCCGGGCTCTCGGTGATCCCGCTCGGAGCGGGCGACGTCGCTGAACAGGTCATCGGTGGGTTCGCGCTGGCCGGTACGGTGGGAACCGCCTGCTACACGGCGTTCCTGTTCGCCCAGGCGAAGGCCCGGGACCTCTGGCAGAGCCCGATGCTCCCTCCTCACCTCGCCGTTCAAGCCGCGATGCTCGGCGCGGCGGCGCTGCTGGCGTTCGCTGCAGGGGGAATCGGCGCCCACGGCGTAGGCACGGTCCTCCAAACCATCCTGGCCGTCGCTGCAGGCGCCCACCTGCTGCTCGTCGCCGGCGAGGCGACGCTCACCCACCCCACCGCACACGCCCACCTGGCCGCGGCAGAGATGACCAGGGGCCGCCATGCCCGCTTCTTCTGGGCTGGTGTCGCGCTCGTGACCATCGCCGTGGCGGCACCTTGGATCGGGGTGGTTGCCGTCCCGTTCGCGCTGGTTGGGTTGCTGGCACATGAGCACGCCTACGTCCAAGCCGGCCAGTCCGTCCCCCTCGCATAGCCGGAGGTAGGCCGCCCCATGCGCTCGCGTCGCGCTCCCCACGAGCCCACCCCCGATCTTGGCGCCCTAGGCGAGCGGGTCACCGCCGCCCGAGCCGCGGCCGAGGCGCGAGGCGAGACCTTCTACCAAGGTGCGTCGCAGACCTTCCTGGCCGGGTTCCCGCCTCCAGAGCGCTGGGACGACTGGGTGGAGCTGGACTCGAAGTCGTGGCCGCAGCGTGTCGAGCATCGCTCGATGCTGGTGCCGACGACCTGCTTCAACTGCGAATCGGCATGCGGCCTGCTCGCCTACGTCGACCGCGACAGCCTGCAGGTCCGCAAGTTCGAAGGAAACCCGGCTCATCCCGGCTCCCGAGGACGCAATTGCGCCAAGGGGCCCTCAACCCTCAACCAGGTGACCGACCCCGACCGCATCCTGTACCCACTGCGCCGTGCCGGCGAGCGCGGCGCAGGCAAATGGGAGCGGGCGAGCTGGGACGAAGCCCTCGACACCATCGCCGCACGGCTACGCGCAGCCATCATCGAGGGTCGCCAGAACGAGATCATGATCCACATCGGCCGACCTGGAGAGGACGGCTTTACCGAACGGGTCCTCGCCTCGTGGGGGGTCGACGGGCACAACAGCCACACCAACGTGTGCTCCTCGGGCGGGCGGACCGGTTTCCAGTTCTGGACCGGTATCGACCGCCCCAGTCCCGACCACGCCAATGCCAAGGTCATCTACCTGATCAGCTCCCACCTCGAGACCGGCCACTACTTCAATCCGCACGCCCAGCGCATCACCGAAGCCCGGGCCAAGGGCGCCAAGGTCATCGTCTTGGACACCCGCCTGTCCAACACCGCCACGCACGCCGATTTCTGGCTGTCTCCTCAGCCGGGTTCGGAGGCGGCAATCAACCTGGCGATCGCCCGCCACATCATCGCGACCGGCCGAGCCAACTGGGACTTCGTCCATGACTGGTGGAACTGGCAGGAGTACCTGGCTGAGTGCAACCCGGACGGCTTCCAGGACTTCGAGACGTTCAAGTCCACGCTCATCGAAAAGTATGAGGCCTTCACCTTCGAGTTCGCCGCTGCGGAGTCCGGCATCGACGTCGCCACCCTGGCCGATGTCGCCGAGATTGTTGCCGGGGCGGGTACTGCCTTTTCCTGCCACTCATGGCGGTCGGCCGCTGCGGGGAACCTGGGAGGCTGGCAGGTGAGCCGGACCGTGTTCTTCCTCGCCGCTCTCCTGGGCGCGGTCGCAACCCCGGGCGGGACGTTCCCCAACGCCTACAACAAGTTTGTGCCCCGCCCCATCCACGTGCCCCCGCATCCCAAGGTGTGGCAGGAACTGTCGTGGCCGCTCGAGTTCCCCCTGGCCCAGAACGAGCTGAGCTTCCTCCTCCCTCATTTCCTCAAAGATGGTCGCGGGCGCCTCGACACGTACTTCACCCGCGTGTACAACCCGGTATGGACGAACCCCGACGGTCTCTCGTGGATGGAGGTCCTCACTGATCCCGACAAGGTCGGCTGTTACGTGGCGCTCACCCCCACCTGGAACGAGTCCGCTTATTTCGCCGACTGGGTGCTGCCGATGGGGCATGCTTCCGAGCGCCACGACACCCACTCCTACGAGCAGTACGACGGACAGTGGGTCGGTTTTCGCCAACCGGTGCTGCGCGCAGCTCGGGAGCGGATGGGCGAGACCATAACCGACACTCGGCAGGTCAACCCCGGCGAGGTGTGGGAGGAGAACGAGTTCTACATTGAGCTGTCGTGGCGGATCGACCCCGACGGGAGCCTCGGCATCCGCCAATACCACGAATCTCGTAAGCACCCCGGGGAGAAGCTCACCGTCGACGAGTATTACGGCTGGATGTTCACGCACTCCGTGCCAGGGCTTCCCGAGGCGGCGGCTGTCGAAGGGCTCACCCCGCTCGGGTACATGCGGCGCTACGGCGCGTTCGAGATCACCAAAGGCCGAGGCGCACTTTACGCCGAGGAAGTCCCGGTCGAAGAGCGCGAGGACCTGCATATCACCTCCACCGGCCGGGTCTACACCGCCGGCCCCAAGCCCGAGAGCCTCAACGTCGGCCCGATCGGAGCACCGGAGCCCGATGATGAAGGGCGCCGGGCCGTCGGCGTTCTCGTCGGCGGCACCATCCGACGCGGGTTTCCCACGCCTTCGGGCCGGCTCGAGTTCTATTCCTCCACCCTCGCCGCCTGGGGCTGGCCCGAGCACGCCCTGCCGGGCTACATCCGGAGCCACGTGCACCCCGCCAATCTGGCTCCTGACCAGGTGGTGCTGCTTTCCACCTTCCGGCTCCCCACGCAGATCCACACCCGGTCTGCCAACAGCAAGTGGCTCAACGAGCTGTCCCACACCAACCCGGTGTGGATCCACCCGGCCGATGCCGCTCGCTTCGACGTCACCCGCACCGGCGATCTCGTGCGGGTTACCACCGACATTGGCTACTTCGTCGCCAAGGCCTGGATCACCGAAGGCATTCGCCCGGGGGTCGTCGCCTGCAGCCACCACATGGGCCGCTGGAAGGTCACCGGCCACGACGAGGTCGGTCCCGGCGGCATGATGGCCACCGTCGACCTCGCCAGAGACACCGATTCCTGGACCGTGCAGGCGCGGCACCACGTCGCCCCCTATGACTCCGCCGATCCCGACACCCGGCGCATCTGGTGGTCAGACACCGGTGTCCACCAGAACCTCACCATGCCCGTTCACCCCGACCCGATCTCCGGCATGCACTGCTGGCACCAAGCGGTCCGCGTCACCCGGGCTCGGCCCGGTGACGCCCACGGCGACATCGCCGTTGACACCAGCAAAGCCCACGAGGTCTACCGACAGTGGATGGCCAGCACTCGAGCCGCGGGCACCTACTCGCCCGACGCCACCCGACGCCCCGCGTGGCTCATGCGCCCCCTCAAACCGGCCGCCGAGACCTTCGCCCTTCCCGCCGGGCCTCGATGACTGAGCCCGCCCTGGCCGACACCCTGCCGGGTGAAGAGCAGGCTGTCGGGTCGACCGCGCCGCCCGCAGAGCTGCTGCGAGCCCTCGGCGCGCTGAGCGTCGTCCCCCCACCCGCTTCGGACCCGATCAGCGCCGCCCTCGGCCTCGCCGCCATGACCGCGGCCGACCACACTCGTCTGTTCGTGCTCGACCTTCCCCCGTATGCCTCCATCTACCTGGGACGAGACGGCAATCTCGGCGGCGAGGCGGCCGATCGCGTAGCAGGAATGTGGCGAGCGCTCGGCCTCGACCCCCCGGCAGATCCCGACCACCTCGCCACCCTGCTCGCCCTTTACGCGGAGCTCGGCGTGGCGGCCGTCACCTGTCGCACCGCGGCTGCACGGGCACGCCTCGTCCACGCGCGCAGCGTCTTGCGCGCCGAGCACCTCGTTTCCTGGCTCGACCCCTACCTCACCGCCGCCCCCAGCTATCCCGGCGCCGAAGGTTGGGCCCGCCTGTGCCAGGCTGCCATGGGCCACGAACCACGCCGTCACGCCGACCAGCCGTTGCCCGCCGCCTTGCGGGACGCACCCCGATGCATCCAACCGACTGACAACCTCGACCAGTTGCTCGACTCCCTCGTCACTCCGATCCGCATCGGGTTCGTGCTCACTCACCGCGACCTGCAACATGCTGGCAACCAGATCGGTCTTGGTGTCCGGCGCGGCGAACGCCGCTATACCCTTCGGGCCATGCTTGATCAAGACCCCGCCGCCACCCTCGGCTGGCTCGCCGGAGAGGCCCGTCAATGGAGCACTGCCTACCGCCGCCACCCGCTCGATGGCGCGACCAGCCGCTGGTGGTCAGCGCGCGCCAGCTCCGCGGCCATCATCCTCGATACCATCGCCACTCAGGCTGGCCCCATGCCAAGGACGCGGGGTACTCGGGGTCCGGCAGTGCCTACTGGCAGCAAGCATCCCGGCATGACCGACACATCAGTGGCGTCGCCGGAGCCACCGATGTTCACGTCCGCTCCACCGGCGATCTCATGAACAACAGGGCGTTTCCCCATGTACACGATCGACGCCATTCCAAGCACTGTCCACATTCGCATTGGCACGGCTGTCGCAGCCATCCTGCTTCGGCGCCACTCGCCGACCCTCCTCCAGAACCTGCCAAGGGGTGATGTGGCCCATCACGCCACCGGCTCCTACATCTTGCGCACGATGCTGGGTCCGCTGCTGGGCATACACGAGATGCTTGTACTGACGGCGGGGCTCCGCGCGTCGCTGTGGTCGATCCGACGACCGCCGGCAGCCGGCCCTCAGATCTGACCCTCATATCGCGCCCAATATCGCGCCCACCGTTGGTCGGGCGGGATGACGCCGAAGGGTTTCCGGACACCCCGGGAAGATGCCAACATGTAGAGCTGTGCGTCCCGCCATCTCGCATGCACCGAACCGCAGGTCGGTGAGGTCGCGGCGGATACGCGCTCGCTGCGGGGCGCGGGTTTCCGGTACGTGAAGCGGAGAGTGCCGAGATCGCTCCCGCGTGGCGCGCTCGCCGCTATGGGTCTTGCCCTTCTAGTGGCCACGGCATCGTGCGGATCCCCTGCGAGCCCCTCAGGGGCGCCTGGTCCGCCTGCTTCCACCGCCGGCCCGACGGGATCGACGACGGCAGGGTCCGCGCCCTCCGCCGCCCGGCCGTGCGGCACGTCGCGGCACCCGCCCACCGTGTACCAGCACGTCGTGTGGATTCTCATGGAAAACCGCAGCTTCAACGAAGTGGTCGGGTCGAGTTCGGCTCCGTACCTTCGTTCGCTGGCTGCCGCATGCGGCTTGGCGACCAATTACAGCGGAGTCGCCCACCCGAGCCTGCCCAACTACATCGCCCTCACCTCGGGCTCGACGCAGGGCATCTCCAACGACGCTGGCCCGCAGACAGACCCCGTGTCAGCGCCGAGCATCTTCTCGCTGCTTGGCCCCGGTTGGCGATCGCTGGAGGAAAGCATGCCGGCGAACTGCGCCAGCTCGAGCTCGGGCAACTACGCCGTCAGGCACAACCCTGCGGCGTACTACACGTCCGTCGCCAGAGCGTGCGGCCGCCAGGACGTACCTCTCGGTTCGACGCCCGACATCTCGGCGCGCTTCACCCTCATCACGCCCAACCTCTGCCACGATATGCACAACTGCTCGACGGCGGCTGGCGACAGCTGGTTGGCGAAGGTGGTGCCGCAGATCCTCGACAGCCCGACGTACCGGGCAGGCGCGACCGCACTGTTCATCACCTGGGACGAGAACGACGCCGGTGGCGAGCGCGTGCCCACCTATGTGGTGGCGCCGTCAGTCGCCCCTGGTACCCGCTCGGCGGTCGCCTACACCCACTACTCGTTGCTGCGCACGACTGAAGACCTCCTCGGGGTCCGCCCCCTCCTCGGAGCAGCCGCTACCGCGACCAGCATGCGCGCCGCGTTCAACCTGTAGCCCAACGCCCACCCACGGAAAGAGACGCCGTTCCGGTCGACCCGGGTGCGCTGCGCCGGGGCGTGGAGGCAACGGTGGCGGCAATGCCGACGGTATCGACAATCTCGACGGCTTCTCTGCGTCGACCGGCATCACGGGCAACCTCGCCCGGACGAGGCCGGGACAACGGGTCCTGCGAGATCGGCGCCTACGAGTCGCAGCGGGCCTCCTGACCGGACCCGAGGGTCCTGGCGATCCCTGCGCGCCAAGCGCCACCCGAGACCCCACCGGCGGGGTTGCAGGCGCCGCTCGGCGCGGGTACGACGGGAGCGTGCCGGACGGGATCGACCTTACCGAGATGGCGGTGGTGCTCACCGAGTGGCTGAGCCCGGCCACCGGCGTCCAGGAGGAGGATCGTCGCCATGCCGCCGAGGCCCTCGAGGCGATGGGGCTGCCCGGTGTGGTGCAGGAGCTCCAGCTCGTCCGGCGCATCCTGCGCTTCGGCAACAGCTTCCACACGATCGCCCGGTTCTTTGCCGACGGCAGCCCCGAACAGCGCTACCTCCTGGAGCTGGTGGACGAGTCGGGCTCAGCCGCCCGACCGGCGGCGACGCCTATTGCTTCCGACCGCGCACCGCTGTCGGACCCACGGTGAACGCTGTCTTCACCTGGCGACCGTCGGCTTGGATCACGTACCAGTAGCCGCCCACGTTGAGGAGGGCCTGACCGGTGATCATCCCCGGCTTGCTGTCGCCGATCCACGCGTAGAGGGGGTGCCCGGCGTACGTGACCTGCAGCGTGCCGTCGGGCCGGCGCACGGTCCCGACGAGGGAGCTCTTCAACCCCTGGCCGACGGTCGGCGCCCCGGTCGTGAGCAGCGGCGGCCACAGCCGCACGCACAGGCCCGTGACGCAAGCGCTGGATGTGGGCGTGTCCGGCGTGAAGTCGTAGAGCGTCCGGCCCCCGGGGGTGGCCAGGATGCGGCCAACCGGCGAGGGCTCGCTGGAGAGCGTCACGCCGGAGGCGGTCGTCGGGGTCACCGAGTAGGACGCCGTTGTGATGCCGCTGGAGCAGGCGCTGAGGGCCAGCGCGCTGAGGGCCAGGCCCAACGCCGTCACGAGGTGCCGGCGGGCCGGAGTCACGGGGCGTCGGCCGGGTCCGGAGGTAGGAACGAGAGCGGAAGGTCCGCCAGGCGCACCAGGGTGGAGGAGACCCAGCGGGTCAGGTTGTCCACCACGGGCGCGAGCGACGACGGGTCCTCGAGCTGCGCCTCGTCCAACCGGATGGAACCTTCATAGCCGCCTTCGACCGCCCACCGGGGCCCGAGCGCCTCGGCATCGTTGCGGTCGGCGGCGGGATCGGGGCGGACCTCTTCTACGGTGATCGCCGTGCGCACGAGGGGCTCGGGACCGAGCGCCGGGCCCGTTGCCGGAAGGACGGCTCCTACGCGTTCCACAGACGGGGCTACCGCCAGGCGCTGGATGCGCATCGCCACCTCCACCACGGCTTCGGGCAGCTCGGCTGGCGTCTCGCCCATGGACCAACTGCGGTACGCGGTCTGGCTCCAGGTCGGCCAGTCGATCGACAGGTCCACCCGCACCCGTGGCGGTTGGTCCTCGCCGGGCAGGCTGTAGCTCGTCTCCCAGGACACGTCGCCCAAAAAGACGTCCACCTGGAAGCGTTCCTCCACGGCCTGGCGTTCGAGAAGGGCCCGGTCGAAGGAGTCCTGGACGGCGGCGATGAGGTCCATGAGCACGTGGTCGAGCACGGCGGTCGAGGCTAGTGGCGCCCCGGGCCGGCGGTGACCGGCCGGTGACCGGCCGGGCGCCACTAGCCGGGCCGGCGCGTGCGTCGACCCTTGCCGAGCGCCGGTATCGTCCCCACCATGGCGTCGATCGAGATCAAAGACCTGGGGCACGTCGTGCTCTATGTCCGAAACCTGGAGCGGTCGGCCGCCTTCTACCGGGACGTGCTGGGGTTCCGCCAGATCATGCCCACGCCGGGAGGCGAAGCGGACGTTCGGTTCCCGGCCGCAGCCTTCTCGTCGGCTTCGGGACGGACCCATCACGAGCTACTGCTGATCGAGGTGGGAGAGGACGCCCAGCCCCAGCCTCAGGGCCGGAGGGTGGGGCTCTACCACTTCGGCCTCAAGATCGGGGACAGCGACGACCAGCTGCGCCAGCCGCTGGCCCGGCTGGGCGAGGCGGCAGTGGTGGTCGCCGGGGCCAGCGATCATACGGTCACCCACAGCCTGTACATCCTGGACCCCGACGGCAACGAGATCGAGCTGTACATCGACGTCCCGGGCGTGGACTGGTCCGATCCAACCCTCATCGCCAGCCCGGTGCGCCCCCTGCGCCTCTGATGCGTGCAGAGCCGAACCCCTGGCTGGCGCGGCGGGTGATCGCCTATGCCCACCAGGGGGGGGCTCACGAGTGGCCGTCGTCCACGCTCCTCGCCATCCGCAGGGCGCTCCAGGCTGGGGCGACGGCGATCGAGCTGGATGTGCACGCCACCGCCGACGGCGAGCTGGTGGTCTGCCATGACGCCACGGTGGACCGGACGACCAACGGGCAGGGTGCTATCGCCGAGCACACGCTGGCCGAGCTCCAGGCGCTGGACAACGCCTACTGGTTCGTTCCCGGGAGCGACGTCGCTCCCGGGCTGCCGCCCGAGTCCTACCCCTGGCGCGGCCGGGCGCCCGAAGACCCTGAGCTCCGCATCGCCTCCCTGCGAGAGGTGCTCGAGACCTTCCCAGGCGTCGTGCTCAACTTGGACATCAAGCAGACTGGGCCCGCGGTCGCACCCTACGAGGAGACGTTGGCCAGGCTGCTTGCCGAGTACGAGCGACGCGAGGACGTGATCGTCGCCTCCTTCTTGGATCTGGCGACCCAGCGGTTCTCTGCCGTGGCGCCCCGCATCGGCACCTCCGCCGGGACCCTGGCGACGGCGGCCTTCTGGCGGGCGGTCCAGGACGGCGCGCAGCCGCCGCCCGTCCAGTCCGTGGCCTTCCAGGTGCCTGAGCGCTTCGGCGACGCCGTGGTGGTGGACGAGCGCTTCGTTGGCGCGGCCCACCGTGCCGGCGCCGCCGTGCACGTCTGGACGGTCGACGACGTTGAGGCCATCGGGCGCCTGGTCGAGCTGGGGGTCGACGGTGTGATCACCAACGTGCCGTCCGCGCTGGCTTCGCTCCTCGCTTCCCGCGGGGTCGCCTGGGTGCCCGGCAGCTGAGCTCCGGGCTCAGCTGTGCGCGCGATCCGGACGCGGCCACCCGGGCATCTGTCGTGCTGGCGACGCTGCTGTCAGCCGCGACCGCAGTTCGGCTTCTTGCCGTGGTTGGCCTTCTTCTTCGACCGCAGCTTGCGTTTCACCGTCCGCTTCGACACGGCCGGAGATAGTAGCGGACGGCGGAGTAGGTTCGCGCAGCGATGAAGACCGTGTGGCTGCTTCGGGGGGGCGACGTGCTGGCGTCGGCGGAGGTGGCCGAATCCCTGCTCGACCGGGCGAAGGGCCTCCTCGGCCACAGCCGTTATGACGGCGCGCTGCTGGTCATGCGGACCCGGTCGGTCCACTCGGCCGGGATGCGGTTCCCGATGGACGTGGCATTCCTGGACGCCACCATGACCGTGGTGGCGGTCACCAGGCTGCGACCGTGGAGCGTGGTGATGCCCCGGCGGGGGTGCCGGCACGTGCTCGAGGCGCAGGCCGGCTCCTTCGAGCGGTGGCGGCTCCTCCCGGGCGATCAGATCGAGATCCGAGACCCCACGTGAGCGAGGAGGGGGGCGCCGTCGTCCTGGTCGCCACCCCGATCGGCAACCTGGGTGACCTCTCGCCGCGGGCCGTGGAAGTGCTGGGCACGGCTGACCTGGTGTGCTGCGAGGACACGCGCCGCACCAGGGTGCTGCTGAGCGCCGCGGGCATCGGTGGCCGCGGCCGGCTCCGGTCGCTCCACGCCCACAATGAGGCTCAGCGGGCGGATGAGGTGCTCGCCGCCGTGGCGGCCGGGCGCACGGTTGCGGTGGTGAGCGACGCCGGCATGCCCGCCGTCTCGGACCCCGGGGGGCGGCTGGTTGCCGCGGCGGCTGCGGCCGGCCACCGGGTCACCGTGGTCCCGGGACCGTCCGCCGTCCTTGCCGCGTTGGTGGTAAGCGGTCTTCCGGCTGACCGCTTCTGCATGGAGGGCTTCCTCCCTCGCAAGGGAGAATCCCGTCGCCGGCGCCTGGAGGCCCTGGTGCGCGACGAGCGGACCACGGTGCTTCTCGAGGCCCCGCCCCGGCTGTCCGGGACCCTGGAGGACCTGGCGGCACAGGCGCCGGACCGCCAGGTGGCCGTCTGCCGGGAGCTCACCAAGGTGCACGAGGAGATCTGGCGGGGGACGGCGCAGGAGGCCGCGGGCGCCTTTGGGGGCCGGCAGGTCCGTGGCGAGGTGGTGCGGGTGGTGGGGGGCTGCCCATCGGGCTCCGGCGCGGCGCCAGAACCCGATGATGGTGCCGTGGCCGCCGCGGCGGCCGCTCGCGTGGCGCGGGGCGATTCGGCCCGCGACGCAGCCATCGCGGTGGCGGGTGAGCTGGGCGTTAGCCGGCGGCGTGCCTACGGCGCGGCCGTCGATGCACGGCGGGCGCGGGGAAGGCCTGCGGGCTGACCCCGGTACGCTACGGCCGGTGCCCCGCTTCTACATCACGACGCCCATCTACTACGTGAACGACGCGCCGCACGTGGGCACCGCCTACTCGACGGTGAATGCGGACGCCATCGCCCGGTGGCACCGCCTATGCGGGGACGAAGTCTTCTTCCTCACCGGCACCGACGAGCACGGGGCGAAGATGGCAGAGGCGGCGGCCGAGCATGACATGACGCCGCAAGGGTGGGCCGACACGGTGGTGCAGAGGTTCCAGGATGCCTGGCGGGCACTGGACATCGCCAACGACGATTTCATCCGCACCACCGAACCCCGGCACCATGCCACGGTGCAGGCCTTCTTGCAGCGGATCTACGACAACGGTTACATCCGGCTCGACACCTACCGCGGCCTGTACTGCATCTCGTGCGAGGACTATTACACCTCCGACCAGCTGGTCGATGGGAAGTGTCCGGTCCACGGCCGGCCGCTGGTGGAGATGGACGAGGAGAACTACTTCTTCGAGCTGTCCAGGTTCGAGGACCGCCTGCTCGAGTGGTACGAGGCGCAGCCCGAGGCCGTGCGGCCCGCCACCAAGCGCAACGAGGCCCTCAGCTTCATCCGGGGAGGGCTGCGGGACATCTCCATCACCCGCACCTCACTTCGCTGGGGCGTGCAGGTCCCGTGGGACCCCGATCACGTCTTCTACGTCTGGTACGACGCCCTGATCAACTACCTGACCGCCATCGGGTACGGACGCGACGAGGAGCGCTTTGCGGCGTGGTGGCCAGCCGTCCACCACCTCATCGGCAAGGAGATCATCCGCTTCCACTGCGTGTGGTGGCCGGCCATGTGCATGGCCGCCGGCGTGGACCCACCGGCCAACGTGTTCGTCCACGGCTGGTTGCTGATGGGTGGCCAGAAGTTGTCCAAGTCCCTGCTGCGCACCGAATCGGGCGAGGCGGCGGCCCGCCTCACCGACATCGCTCCCCAGGCGCTGGTGGCGGACTTCGGGGTGGACGCCACCCGGTACCACTTGCTGCGAGACGTCCCCCTGGGGGCAGACGGGGACTTCTCCTACGACGGCATCGTGTCGCGGTATAACGCGGACCTGGCCAACAATCTGGGGAACCTTCTTGCCCGCGTGGCCACCGTTGTAGGTTCCAAGTGCAGCGGCGCAGGCCCGCGGCCCGACCCGCACAGCGAGCTCGGCCAGCTGGCGGCAGCGGTGGTAGAAGAGGCGCGCGCCGCATGGGAGCGGATGGCGCCGCACGAAGCGCTCGAAGCGACCTGGCACCTCATCGGCCGGGCCAATGCCGCGCTGGAGGCGGCCGAGCCGTGGAAGGCCGATCCCGGGCCGGCCGTGGACGCCGTGCTGGGGGACGCCTTGGAAGCGCTGCGCATCGTGAGCCTCCTCGTCTCACCGGCCATGCCGTCCACGGCGTCCGAGATCTGGCGGCGCATCGGCTTGAAGGGCGATCCGGCCGACTGCCGCGTGCCCGACGACGCCGCCTGGGGCGGCTATCCCGGGGGCGTGACGGTGGAAAAGGGTGCTCCCCTGTTCCCACGCCGGCAGGCCGGGGGGTGACGTCCGGGATGCAGCGCCCCGGAGTGCAAGATGGGGACGACCGTCCCGACGGGCGCACCGGTGAGAACGGGTCGACGGACCTGGAGGGGGGGCGGGACCTCCCGGGCTGGGTCGACTCCCACTCGCACCTCCAGGAGGCGTACCTGACGGGCGAGCGGGGCCCCGGTCCGGTGGAGGGAGCCGACGAGCACGCGCTGCTGGCGACGACCCTCGGGCGGGCCGCCGCTGCTGGCGTGACCCGTGTGGTGTGTGTCGGCACCGGGGCGGCCACGTCCGCCGCGGCCCTGGCACTGGCCGGCGAGGACGCCGCCGGGCGGCTGGCTCCGGGGGCACCGGCGCTGTGGGCTACCGGCGGCCTGCACCCGCACGACGCCATCGAGGGAACGGCCGCAGTGCTCGATCTCTTGGAGCAGGCCCTGGGCGCGGGGGCCGCGGTGAGCGCCGGCGGGAGGCTGGTGGCCGTGGGCGAGTGCGGGCTGGACTACCACTACGACCACTCGCCTCGAGCAGTGCAGCGCCAGGCCTTTGCCGAGCAGGTCGCGTTCGCCAACCGCCACGGTTTGGCCTTGGTGATCCACGCCCGGGACGCCTGGGACGACCTCTTCGACGTGCTCGGCGCCGAGGGCGTGCCTGAGCGGACGATCCTGCACTGCTTCACGGGCGGCCCGGCCGAGGCTCGCCGGTGCCTGGACGTCGGGATGTTCGTCTCGTTCAGCGGCATCGTCACCTTCAGGAGCGCGGACGACGTTCGCGAGGCGGCTGCGCTCGTGCCGCTCGACCGCATGCTGGTGGAGACCGACAGTCCGTTCCTTGCGCCTGCTCCGCACCGCGGCAAGGCCAACGAGCCGGCGTACGTCACCGTGGTGGGTGCGACTGTAGCGTCGGTGAAGCACGTGACCCCCGAGGATGTGGCCCGAGCCACGGCCCGGGCCGCCAGCGCCGCCTTCGGGCTGTGATGCCAGCGCCGGCCGGGGCGCCTGATGCCGGTCCGGGCCGCCTTCTCGGCGCGGCTGATATCGGGCGTTTGCTGGCCGATCACGGGGTGCGCCCCAGCCGGGCGCTGGGACAGAACTTCGTGGCCGATCCGAACACGGTGCGCCGGATCGTCCGCCTCGCCGGCGTGGGAACCGGCTCCCGAGTGGTCGAGATCGGCGCCGGCTTGGGGTCCTTGACGCTGGCCCTGGCGCAGGCAGGGGCAACGGTGCTGGCGGTTGAGGTCGACCGCCATCTCGTGCCCGTCCTGCGGTCGGTGGTGGCCGGAGCCCCGGGCGTGACCGTCGTTGAGGCCGACGCCCGCCACCTGGACTGGTCCGCGATGGCGGCCCTGGCCTCGCCCGGCGCCCCCTGGCAGTTGGTGGCCAACCTCCCCTACAACGTGGCCACGCCATTGGTCATCAACCTGCTCGAGTCGGCCGCTCAGCTGCGGTCTCTCTTCGTCATGGTCCAGCGGGCGGTGGGCGAGCGGATGGCCGCCTCGCCGGGCCAGAAGGCCTACGGCGCGGTGTCGGTGAAGGTGGCCTACTGGGCCCGGGCGACCGTGGTCGGGACGGTCCCCCCCACCGTGTTCGTGCCCAGACCGGCGGTGGACTCGGCCTTGGTGCGCATCGACCGCCTTGACACCCCGGCGGTTCCGGCTTCGACGGTGTCCTATGCCCGCCTGTGCGCGGTTGTGGGAGCCGGGTTCGGCCAGCGCCGCAAGATGCTGCGCCGGGCCTTGGCCGGGGTAGTGCCGGCGGAGGCGTTCGCCGCTGCCGCGGTCGACGCGTCGGCGCGCGCGGAGGACCTGGACGTAGCCACCTGGGGGCGGCTGGCCAGCTGTGCCCCGGGTGATCCCGAGGGGCAAGCGTGAACGGGAAGGGCGTGACCGGGAAGGGCGTGACCGGAGCGGCAGGCCGGATCGGTCGGGCTGCACCGCAGGCGCGCCCGGGGGCAGGCCCGGTGCGCATCGTTGCCCCGGCCAAGCTGACCCTCTCGCTGCGGGTGCGGGGACGACGCCCGGACGGCTACCACGATCTCGAGTCCGAGATGGTGTCGGTGGACCTGTGCGACGTGCTGACGCTGGATCCGCAGGGCCATGGCCTGGAGGTGGTTGCGGAGCCCGGGACCCGGGCCGACGGTCTCGACGCCGGCGGCGCCAATCTTGTCGTACGGGCTCTCGCCGCTGCCGGGCAGTCCGCCGCCGTCCGCTTGCTGAAGCGCATTCCCGTCGGCGGAGGGCTGGGCGGAGGTTCGGCCGACGCGGCCGCCGTGCTCCGCTGGGCCGGGGTGAGTGATCCAGCGCTCGCTGCGCAGCTCGGGGCGGACGTCCCCTTCTGCGTGCGGGGCGGGCGCGCCATGGTGAGCGGATTGGGCGACCGGGTCGACCCCCTGCCCTTCGTGCCCAGGGCGTTCGTGCTCCTCGTCCCCCCGTTCTCGGTGGACACCGCGGCCGTCTACCGATCCTGGGACCACCTCCACCGGCCGCGTGAGGACCGGTGCGGGGACCCGGGCGCCCCCGACGCGGGGGAGGGCCTCTCCGCCTCCAGGACACGCAACGATCTCACGGACGCCGCCGTAGCCACCGAGCCGCGCCTGGCTCGCTGGGCGACCCGGCTGGGGGAGGCCAGCGGGCAAGAGCCCGTCTTGGCCGGAAGTGGATCCACCTGGTTCGTGGAGGGCACGCTCGAGACGCTGGGCATGGAGGGGCTGGCCGTGCTGCGCCTGGGGCGTGACGAGGGGCGCCTGATCGCCGTCTGCACGGTCCCGGCCGGTTGGACGGGACCGGGTGCCACCTGGGACGGTGCCACCGCTGACCGCTGACCGCTGACCGCTGACCGCTATGGAAGCGAGCGGCTACTTGCCCGCCCGCCGCTGCCAGCGCGTGGCCTTCAGCATCTTCTTGTGCTTCTTCTTGCGCATGCGCTTGCGGCGCTTCTTGATCAGCGATCCCATGGCTCGGCGCAGGTTAGCGGTCCCGAGCAGCACCCGCCACGTCGGCCCCCGCAGCCCGCTAGGACCGGTGGGGCCGACCAGTCGAGCGGACCGGGATTGGCACCAGCGCGGGCTGGCGCCGGGGCGGACCGGGGGGAAGGAGCCCGATGAACCCGTCACCGACGTCCGCGGCGGCTCGGCGGACCCTGCGTCGCAGTGCTCGGGCAAGCCGTCGCAGGCCGCTCGGTGTGCTTGGCGTGGTGCTCCGTGGGCTCATGGCTCAGACCCCTGCTTTCGCCTGGAGGGCTGCGGACGAAACGTTCGCATCAGGCAACGTTGGGTCCCAATCATGGCATTCCTCCCAAGGGAGGAGGTCGGCGGTACCTGAGTGACAGATAAGAATCGCCGGGCCGGGTCCGGCCGAGCCTGGCCCGACGATCCCGGGCCAGTAGATCCTGGCTGGCCGTGCGCCGGCCGCACACCGGTCATGTGCGCCGGCGCACCAGTCAATCGTCGTCCTCCTCGTCGGCGTCAGGCGGCGGCGGCACGGCGGGAAACTGGAGCCGGAAGAGCGCCCCGCCGCCGTGGGCCGGACCCGCCCACACCGAGCCCCGCTCGGCCTGGGCCACCTGAGCCACGATGGCGAGCCCCAGCCCCGACCCCGGCAACGAACGGGCAGCAGCGGCCCGGTAGAAGCGGTCGAAGACGTGGGGCAGGTCCTCGGAGGCGATGCCCGGCCCGTGGTCCCGGACAGTGATCACGCCGTCGTGGCAGCCCACCTCCACGACGGCGTCGTTGGGGCTCCACTTGAGGGCGTTGTCCAGCAGGTTCCCGACGGCGCGGCCGACCCGGTCCCGCTGGCCGAGCATCCACGTCGGCGAGGAGGAGAGGACGAACCGGACGTTGCGGGGGCGCCCGTGGGTCATGGCCACGGCAACAGCCTCTTCCACCAGGAGATCCAGTCGCAGGACTCTGCTCTCGGTGTGACGTTGCTCGCCCCGGGCCAGCTCCGACAGATCTCCCACCAAGGTGGTGAGCTCGTTCATCTGGGTCAGCACGTCGTCCACCAGCACGTCGCGCTCTTCCGGGCTCAGGTCCTCCAGCCGGCGGACGACCTCCAGGTTGGTGCGCAGGCTCGTGAGGGGGGTACGCAGCTCGTGCCCGGCGTCCAGGACCAGCTGACGCTGCGCCTGCTGGGAGGCGCCTAGCGCGGCCAGCAGGTCGTTGAAGGCGCGCCGGAGCCGCCCCAGCTCGTCCGGGCCGCCCGGCTCCAGCCTGCGCGAGACGTCGGTGGTTGCCGCCACCTGCTCGACGGCAGCAGTGAGTTCGTCCAGGGGAACGAGGGCGGTCCTTCCCACGAGCCAAGCCAGCAGGAGTGCCAGGGCTACGCCCAGGACGGCCACGATCACCAGGATCGAGCTCAGGCGCCCCAGTTGGTTGTTGACGCTTGTGAGGGGCAGGACGAGCTCGAGGGCGGCCGAGGTCCGGTAGTAGGAGGGGCCTGTCTGGAAGATCACTGTGCCGATGTGCGCCACGAGCTCCCGGTAGCCCGTCCCGCCGATGGTGACGTTGGCGTAGTAGGCCGGGGACGAACCTCGGGCCACGGCCTTGGCTGCTGTGGTGACTGGGATCCCGCCGCCTGTGATGACAGCGCCGGATGTGGAGACCACCTGGTAGCCGTGGCCCGGGCCGGCCAGGTGGGGGAGCCGCTGCCCCCGTGTCTCGATACCGTGGAACGTGGCGGCGTAGGTCGCTTGCAGCGTGCCGTCGACGGAGCCCAGCAGCGAGTTCCTGGCGGCAAAGTAGCTGGCCAGCGTGGCCGCAAGGACCGCCAGGACGACGGCAACCGCCGCCACGGCCACCAGCCGGGAGCGGAAGGTCACGACTCGCGCAGCACGTACCCCACCCCGCGCACCGTGTGCAGCAGGCGGGGCTCGTTGCCCGCCTCCGTCTTGCGCCGCAGGTAACCGACGTACACGGCCAGCGAGTTGGTCCCCGAGTCGAAGGTGTAGCCCCACACCCGGTCCAGGATCACCTCACGGGTGAGCACCTGCCGGGGGTGGCGTAGAAACAGCTCGAGGAGGTCGAATTCGATGCGGGTCAGGGTGAAGGTGCGGTCGCCGCGCCGGGCCTCACGAGTGCCCAGGTCAAGGGACAAATCGGCGAAGCGCAGCGACTCGCCCGTCCCGGCCGGCCGCCGGCGGAGGAGCGCCCGGAGGCGTGCCTGCAGCTCGGCCAGGGCGAACGGTTTCACCACGTAGTCGTCCGCCCCGGCGTCCAGGCCCACCACCCGGTCCTGGACCGCGTCCCGCGCCGTCAACATCAGGACCGGGGTGTCGTCCCCTGCGGCGCGCAGGCGTTTGCAGACCTCGATCCCGTCGATCCCCGGCAGCCCCAGATCCAGGACGATGGCCTCCGGTGGCGTGGCGCTCGCCGACTGCAGTGCCCCATGGCCGTCGGCCACGGTGGTGACGGTGTAGCCGTCGAGGCGCAGGGCGCGTTCCAGCGCGGCTCTGACGGCGGGGTCGTCATCGACCACCAGGATCCGCATGTGGCCGCCTCCTTGCTCGCTGCCGCGACCGCCGGGCGGGCCCGCCAAGCTGCCGCTCCCGGCGGCGCCCGGGCGCCCGGAACCTGCTGCGGTGCGCCGGGCGCCCGGCGACGACACTAGCGGTGCACCGATGATCGCAGAATGCCCTGACGTGGATCTTTCGAAGTTCTTAGGCCCGAAGGACACCGGTCGGCAGGGGTAGGGTCAGACGGGTCGCCCGGGCGGCCCCTTTCCCTCCGGGGTAGTTCAATCGGCAGAACGTCGGCCTTTGGAGCCGAATGTTGGAGGTTCGAGCCCTCCCCCCGGAGCGTGGCCGTCTCGTGTTGGCCACTCGAGCAGAGCCGGTGCGCCGCCCTCGCCGGTCCGGGCCGACCCGCTCCGGAAAGCACCGATGGCCGGCTGGCGGCCGGCGCCCGCGCCGCTCGCGTTGCGGTCACCAGGTCTTGCGGCGGCCTGCCTCGTGCAGCCCGGCCAGGTAGCGGTTGTAAGCCTCCAGCTCCTCGCCCAGCGGGTCGCGCTCGCTGTCCGCTGTCCTGGCACCCGGCATCCCGCGGTCCGATGGCGGGCTCTCCTCCTGGCACCCCGCGCCCCCGCCCGCTCCCCACGAGACGGCATCCGGCTCCGATTGGGGCTGGTCGTGGACCAGCTTCCACCATAGGTACACGGCGTAGCCCGCAAAGAAGGGCCACTCGAACACATAGGCCCAGCTCAACGTGTTGCCCTGGCGGACCCGTTGCACCTGCCACCAGAAAAGCGCGATGAAGGCGGGGACGACCACCGCCAGGGTGACGTGGAAGCCGACGGCCCGGCGAGTCCACCACATGCGGGGCGGCCCGGCCCGGCCGGCCGTGCCCGAGGCTGCATCTGCGCTGCCCACCGCCTAGGAGCCTACCGGCAGCCGGCGAACCGCCGGGGGTTGCGAACTATTGACGAGAATGGCTGATTCTGTCCCGCCGGGGTGCTGGCGCTACCCGCCCAGCAGTTGGCAACGGGGACGGGCGCGCTGGCCGTGCTCTCCACCGGCGAGGTGGTCGGAAACCCCAAGCACGCATCCCGCTACGCCCGGCACGTGGCCCGGCTCCAGGCGCAATGCTCCCGCCGTCATGGGCCGGCCAAGGGTCGAGCGCCGTCCAAGCGCTGGCAGCGCTCCAAGACCCGCCTGGGTCGCACCCATGCCAAGCTGGCGGCGGCACGTGCCGACGGGCTGCACAAGCTCACCACCAACCTGGCCAAGCGCCACGGGGTGGTGGTGGTCGAGGACCTGCATGTCGCAGGTATGACTGCCAGCGCCAAGGGCTCGGGGCACTGGCGGGGCAAAGCCGGGCTCAACTGGGCGATCCTCGGCGTCTCCTTCGGAGAGCTGCGCCGCCAGCTCGTCTACAAGACCACCTGGTACGGCTCCGACATCGTGGTCGCCGACCGGTGGTATCCCTCCTCCAAGACCTGCTCTCGTGCAAGACGGTGAAAGCCAAGCTGTCGCTCTCCGAGCGCACCTACCGCTGCGAGGCCTGTGGTCTGGTCGCAGATCGGGACGCCAACGCGGCGGCCAACCTGGCCCCACTGGTCGAAGTGGCCAGCAGCACCGGTACCGCCAGCGGGGCGGGAACCGGCCAGGGCAGTGCCCTGGCGAACGCGCAGGGAGACGGCAGGTTCATGCCTTCAGGCAGGTGGTCGTCGACGAACTGCGAAGACGGCGCCAACCGCCCGCGGGGCAGTCGTCTAGGACCGTCACCGCCACCCGGCAACGGGTGGCTCCGAAGCCAGTCCTCGTCGGAAGTGACAGATGAGACGAATTTCGGAACGGTGCACGTGGTTCGGCCCCCGCCGGGGCAAGATACGACGATGACGCCTGGCCCTCCCGGCCCGCTGTCCGCCGTCGTGCTCGCCGCCGGTGAGGGCACCCGCATGCGGTCCAACCGCCCCAAGCCGTTGCACCGGCTGTGCGGGCGTCCGATGGTCCTCCACGTGCTCGACGCGCTGGCCGAGCTGGATGTGGAGCGCGTGGTGGTCGTGGTGGGGCACGGCGCCGAGTGGGTTGGCCAGACGCTCTCGGACCACGCGCCCAAGGGCCTGGCCATCGAGCTCGTCCGCCAGCAAGAGCAGCGCGGCACGGGCGATGCCGCCTCGGTCGGCCTGACCGGGCTCCCGGTGGATTCGGAAGAGGGTGAGGGGGACGTGGTCGTGCTTCCCGGCGACACGCCGCTCCTTCGGCCGCCCACGCTCGCGGCCCTCGTCCGCCATCACCGCCACCACGCTGCCGGGGCCACGGTGCTCACCGCCCGGGTTCCGGACGCCGCCGGGTACGGGCGCATCGTGCGAGGCAAGGACGGCACCGTCCGGCGGATCGTGGAGCACGCGGATGCAACCGAAGAAGAGCGGTCGATCTCCGAGGTGAACACGTCGATCTACTGCTTCCGCCGCAGCGTGCTGGCCCCGTCGCTGCGCCGCCTGAAGCCAGTCAACGAACAGAACGAGTACTACCTGACCGATGTGGTGGCGGTACTTGCGGAGGCGGGGTACCCGGTCCATGCCTTTGTGGCCGAGGACCCCATGGAGGCGGCGGGAGTCAACGATAGGGCGCAGCTGGCGGTTGCCGAGGCCGAGCTGCGCGATCGCATCAACGAGCGCTGGATGCGGCGCGGCGTGACGATGTGGGACCCCGAGCGGACCTACGTGGACGCCGATGTCCAGCTTGCGCCCGACGTGTCGCTGCTGCCGGGGGTGATCCTGCGGGGCGAGTGCACGGTGGCGGAGGGGGCTGAGATCGGGCCCAACGCGACGCTCGAGGACACGCAGGTGGGTCAGCGGGCCGAGGTGCGCCACAGCGTCTGCACGGGCGCGGTTGTCGGCGCTGGAGCCCGTGTCGGGCCGTTCGTCGTGCTCGGCCCGGGCGACGAGGTTCCGCCCGGCGCGACGGTCCCCCCGTTCAGCACCGGCCCCCCGTTCAGCACCGGCCGCGGCGCCGGCGGGAACCCTCCGGCGGCTGACTGACCGGGTGGCGGCCGACTGGCGGGAACCGGCCACCGGCGGCCGACTGGCGGGAACCGCCCGGCACCGGCCGACTGGCGGGAGCCGCCCCCGAAAACGGTGCCATCGCCAGGAGGCGGTCCCGGGCGCCAGAAGGTAGCGTCCACGCCGTGGAGCTCATCCCCCGCCGACGACTCGTGCTCGTGTCCGGGCGGTCGCACCCGGTGCTGGCCGAGCAGATCGCCAGCCACCTGGGCATTGAGCTCAGCGAGGCCAATTTGCGTGAGTTCGCCAACGGCGAGATCCACTGCCGCTACGACACCTCGATCCGGGGCAGCGACGTCTTCATCGTCCAGACCCATACCGGACCCGTCAACGACGCGATCATGGAACAGCTGATCATGATCGAGGCCGCCAAGAGGGCGTCGGCCAAGCAGATCACCGCCGTGTGCCCCTACTACGGGTACTCCCGCCAGGACCGCAAGGCCACCGGCCGTGAGCCCATCACCGCCAAGCTGGTGGCCGACATGCTGTCCGCTGCCGGGGCCGACCGGGTGGTCAGCGTGGATCTGCATTCTGGCCAGATCCAGGGCTTCTTTGACGTCCCGTTCGACCATCTCACCGCCGCGCCGGTGCTCGAGAGCTACCTGCGAAAGCACCTGGCCGACGGCATCAACGACGTGGTCGTGGTGGCACCTGACACCGGCCGGGTCAAGGTGGCGGAGCGCTACAGCCAGCACCTCAACTCCGAGCTGGCCTTCGTCCACAAGATCCGCCCACGAGGGACGGCGAACATGGTGGAGGCCCGGCACGTGGTCGGCGACATCGCCGGTCGGCTCTGCGTTGTCATCGACGACATGATCGACACGGCCGGGACCGTCTGCGCCGCCGCTGAGCTGCTGTCTGACGCAGGCGCCGCCGACATCTGGGCCATGGCCACCCACGGCGTCCTGACCGATCCGGCGACGGACCGCCTCAAGGCCGCACCCATCTCCAGGGTGGTGGTCACCGACACCCTCCCGGTCCCCGAGGAGCGGAGGTTCGACAAGCTCGAGGTGCTCTCGGTGGCCACCGTCATCGCCGACGCCATCGACGCCGTGTTCGAGGACACGTCGGTGTCCGAGATGTTCGGGGGCGAGAACCTGGCCTGATTCCCTGGCCTGACGGCCGCCCCGGTAGTCGCCGCCCCGGCGCGGCGGCTACGCTGGTGCGCCGTTCCAAAGGCCGTCCGTCACTCCCGGACCGCCGCACCGCCGTGTGCGGCCTATCTCGGGAGCCGGTGCCATAGCTGGCGGCCGAGCCACTCGCAAGGAGACCCCTCACATGCCCGAGATCGTCCTGAACGCCGAGGTCGGACGGACCAGCGGCTCCAGCTCGGCGCGCCGGCTGCGCGCCGAGGGGAAGATCCCCGGTGTCATCTACGGGCACGGCACGGACCCTGTATCGGTGGCGGTGGCCGCCCGGGACCTCCGGGTCGCCCTCAACGGCGAGGCGGGCACCAACGCCCTGCTCTCGCTGCAGGCCGATGGGACGTCGTACCTGGCCATCGCCCGGGAGCTGCAGCGACACCCGGTGCGGGGCACCGTCGTGCACGTGGACTTCCAGATCGTCCGCCGTGACGAGGTCATCGGTGCCACAGTCCCGGTTTCCCTCGTGGGCGAGGCGATCGAGGTGCACCATGGGGACGGCCTTGTCGATCAGCAGCTCTTCGCGCTGCCGGTGCACGCCAAGCCAGCGGACATCCCTGCCTCGGTGGAGGTCGACATCTCCGACCTGACCATCGGGGCGATCGTTCGGGTGGGGGACCTGACCCTGCCGGCCGGTGTCAGCGTGGACCTGGAGGACGACGTGGCCGTCGTGGCGGGTGTCCCGCCCCGGGTTCAGGCGGCGGGGGAAGAGGGAGCGGCGGCCGAGGGCGGCGGCGAGGAGGCCCAGGGCGGCGACGCTGCCGCCCGGGGCGACCAAGAGGGCTAGGCACTGCCCCGGCTGTTCGCAGGCCGCGGCCCAGCCCGCGGTCGAAGGGGCGACGGCGCGCCCCGCCGTGGCACTTCGGCGGATGCACTGGTCGTAGGGCTGGCCAACCCGGGAGCCGAGTTCGAGGGCACCCGGCACAACGTCGGCGCGGAGGTGGTGCGCGCCCTGTCGTCCCGCTTCGGCTCCGGCCGCCTGCGCCCCGAGAAGGGGCAGCAAGCCGTGGTGGAGGAGGTCACGGTGGGTGCCGTCCGGGTCGCCCTCGCCGTCCCCACCACCTACATGAACGATTCCGGCGCCGGGGTGCGGCCCCTCATGCGCCGCTTCGGCATCGAGGCGCCGGACCACGTGGTCGTCGTCCACGACGAGCTCGACCTGCCGCCGGGCCGCATCCGGGTAAAGCTGGGTGGTGGAATCGCCGGGCACAAGGGACTGGAGTCGGTCCGGGCCCACCTGCACAGTCCCGACTTCGTCCGGGTCAGGGTGGGCATCGGCAAGCCCCCCGGCCGGCAGCCCGGGGCGAACTTCGTGCTGCGGCGGCCGTCGCGCGCTGATCGCGAGCAGCTGGACGTGGCCGTTGAGCAAGCGGTCGACGCTGTGGAGGCGATCCTCACGCAAGGGGTGGAGGCGGCCATGAACCGCTGGAACGGTGCCTGAGGACCCTCCCTCGGCTCT
Source organism: Acidimicrobiaceae bacterium (assembly GCA_027306755.1). Classification (GTDB taxonomy): domain Bacteria; phylum Actinomycetota; class Acidimicrobiia; order Acidimicrobiales; family RAAP-2; genus JAJYVT01. The sequence goes on from DAHUZE010000024.1 coordinate 27,770, forward strand.
GGGCGCCCTGCCGGAGCAGCTGCGGCACGAGCCCGCCCTCACCCAGGTGGTGGGCGCGGCTGCGGCCACGCTGGCCGTGGCCGGGCCAGCGCAGGCCTTCGTGGTGGCCGGGCTGGCCCGGTTGTCGCAGCGGCGGCCGACGGTGGTCGTGACCGCAACCGACGCGGACGCGGAGCGGATGGCCGGCGACCTTGCCTGGTTCCTTCCCGCCGCCCGGCGCGGCGGCGAGGTGGTGGGCGCCCTTCCGGGACCGGTCCTGCGGTTGCCGGCGTGGGAGACCCTTCCGTTCGAACGGGTCAGCCCGGACGTCTCGACCATGGGGCGCCGGCTGTCGGTCCTCTGGCACCTGGCCGGCGACGGGGCGCCGGAGGGGGCCGGTTCGGTTCCCGTGGTGATCGTGGCCTCGGCGCGGGCCCTCCTCCAGCGGCTCGCCCCATGGCGGGAGGCGGCGAGACCGCTCGTCGTCCAGCCCGGTGACCACCTGGACGCCGCGGACGCCGTCGCGCGGCTGGCGGCTGCCGGCTACCGCCGGGAGCCGCAGGTGGAGCACCGCGGCGAGATGGCCGTCCGGGGCGGCATCATCGACGTGTTCCCCTCCACCAGCGACGTGCCCGTGCGGATCGACCTTTTCGGGGACGAGGTGGACCGACTGACCAGCTTTGACGTGGCCGACCAGCGGTCCACGGGGCCTCTGGCTGCCGCCGTGCTCTTCGGCTGCCGGGAGCTCGTCCTGTCCAGCGACGTGCGGGCGCGGGCCGGGGCCCTCGCCGAAGTGGAGCCCTGGGGACGGAGCCACTGGGAGCGACTGGCCGACGGGCAGGCACTCGACGGGATGGAGTCCTGGCTGCCCTGGCTGCAACCGGACGAGGAGCTCGTCACCGACCTCCTCCCCGAGGATGCCCAGGTGGTGCTGATCGAGCCACGTCGGGTCCGCGACCGTGCGGTGGAGGTCGTCGCCGAGGAGGCTGCCCTGGCCGATGCGCTGGCGCTCACCTGGGGTGCGCGGCCCGATGCGGGCGCCCCGGGTGGCCCTGCGGGGGACGCCTCCGACGGCGCCTTGGGGGATGGCGCCGAGCCCGGGGGCCCTGGCCACGGGGACCGGGGCGGCGCCGGCGCCTCGTTCCCACGGCTGCACCTGCCCTTCGGCCGCCTCCTGTCCCGGACGCGCGCCGCCATCCTCTCCGTGGTGCCGGTGGCGGACTCGCCGGACACGCCGGCCGTGACCGTCCGGGGCTTCGAGCCGGTGGCGGGGGATCCGGGTCGCCTGGCCACCCAGGTCCGGAAACTGGTGGAGTCCGGGCACACCGTCACGCTCTGCTCGGCGACGTCCGGGGGAGCCTCCCGGCTCTCGGCGGTCCTGGCCGGGGAGGGCATCGTGGCTCCCCTGGCCGACGAGGCCGGCACCCGGCCGGGGGCACAGGTGGTGGTGGCGGCGCTCAGCGCCGGGTTCGTCCTGCCCGAGGCCAAGGTGGCCGTGCTGGCCGAAGGCGACGTCACCGGCAGGCGGACCCCGCACCGCCAGGCGCGGCCCCGGGCCCGCCCGACGGACGGCTTCTTCGACGACCTGGGGCCCGGAGGCTACGTCGTCCACCGCCAGCACGGCGTGGCCCGCTATGCCGGGATGACCACGCGCGCCGTGGCCGGTACCTCCCGTGACTACCTGGTCCTCGAGTTCCGCGGCAGCGACCGCCTCTACCTCCCGGTCGACCAGATCGAGGCCATCACCCCGTACTCCGGGGGCGAGTCCCCCACCCTGTCCAAGATGGGCGGCGCGGAGTGGCAACGCGTACGGTCGCGGGCCCGGGCCGCGGCGGGCGAGGTCGCCGAGGAGCTGGTGGCCCTCTACCGTCGTCGCCTGGCGGTGCCGGGCCACGCGTACCCGGCCGACACCCCATGGCAGCACGAGCTCGAGTCATCGTTCCCCTTCACCGAGACCGCTGACCAGCTGCGGACCGTGGCCGAGGTCAAGGCGGACATGGAGCTCCCCCGGCCGATGGACCGGCTGGTGTGCGGCGACGTGGGCTTCGGCAAGACCGAGGTGGCCGTGCGGTCCGTCTTCAAGGCGGTGCAGGACGGGCGGCAGGCCGCGGTGCTGGTGCCGACGACCCTGCTCGCCAGCCAGCACTTCCAGACGTTCTCCGACCGCTACGCCCCGTTCCCCGTCAGGATCGAGCTGCTGAGCCGCTTCCTCTCGCCGTCTCAGGCGAAGAAGGTGGTTGACGGTCTGGCCGACGGGTCGGTGGACGTGGTCATCGGCACCCACCGGCTCCTGGCCGGCGAGGTGCGGTTCAAGAACCTCGGCCTCCTGGTGGTGGACGAAGAGCAGCGGTTCGGGGTGTCCCACAAAGAGGCGGTGAAGCGTATGGCCGAAGGGGTGGACGTGCTCACCCTCACGGCCAGCCCCATTCCGCGGACCCTGGAGATGGCCCTCACCGGGATCCGGGACCTCTCGCTCGTCAACACGCCGCCTGCGGACCGGCGTCCGATCCTCACCTACGTGGGCGAGTACGACGACGCCGCCGTGTCGGAAGCCGTGCGCCGGGAGCTCCTTCGCGAGGGCCAGGCGTTCTTCGTCCACAACCGGGTCTCGGACATCGACGCCGTGGCCCGGCGCCTGGGCGCCCTCGTGCCCGAGGCCCGGATCGCCGTCGCCCACGGCCAGATGGACGAGGGCAGCCTGGAGCAGGTGGTGATGGACTTCTGGGAGCGCAAGGCGGACGTGCTGGTGTGCACCACCATCATCGAGTCGGGCATCGACATGCCCTCGGTCAACACCCTCGTGGTGGACCGGGCCGACATGCTGGGGCTCGGCCAGCTGCACCAGATCCGGGGCCGGGTGGGACGGGGCAACCAGCGGGCGTACGCGTACCTGTTCCACCCAGCCGACCGCGTGCTGACCGAGCAGGCGTACGAGCGGCTCCGGACGGTGGGGGAGCACACCGAGCTGGGGGCCGGGTTCAAGATCGCCATGCGGGACCTCGAGATCCGTGGCGCGGGGAACCTGCTGGGGTCGACACAGTCCGGGCACATCGCCGCCGTGGGCTACGACCTCTACGTCCAGATGGTGGCCGAGGCGGTGGCCGAGGCACGGGGCGAGGCCCGCCCCGCGCCGCCGTCCATCTCGATCGACGTGCCGGGTGACGCCCACCTGCCGCCGGCCTACGTGCCGCTCGAGGACGCCCGCCTGGAGGCCTACCGTCGCCTGGCGGCCGTCACCACCGTCGCCGGGCTCGACGACGTGGCGGACGAGTGGGCCGACCGGTACGGGCCGCCGCCCCCGGCGGCCGAAGGGCTCCTGGCACTGGCCCGGCTGCGCGTCGAGTGCCTGCGCGCCGGGATCGACGACGTTGCCGTCACCCCGGTCCGGATCGGCGGCAGCCGGCAGCCCGTCGCCCGGCTGAGCCCGGTCGAGCTCCCGGCCAGCGCCCAGGTCCGCCTGCGCCGGCTCGCCCCCGGAGCCGTCTACCGGGAGCAGCTGCACCAGCTTGTCGTCCCCCTGGACGGCAAGGGCCACGCGGCGGAGGTGCTCCGGGAACTGGTGGTGCAGCTCCTGCCGCCGCCGGTGGCTGACGCGGCCGGTAGCATCCCGCCGGGATGAAGCGGCTGGCGGCGTTCCTGGTCGTCGTGGCGGCGGTGGTCGTGCTGGCCGGCACGTTCGTGCCGTCCCTGGCCGCCCGGGTGGGGCCCGGGAGCATCTCCCGCCAGGCGCGCAACTCGGACCTCTCGGCCAGTGCGTCGAGCCCGGACTACACCTGCTTCCTCTCCGAGGAGCGCCAGCTTGCCGGCGCTCGGCGTGTCCCGCTCCTCGGCGCCGGGACGCCCAGCGCGAGCGGCGGCGTGTACGGCACCACCTTCGTGGACGACTGGTTGGACTCGATGATCACCGACCAGGTGGCGGCCCAGGTCGCCGCCCGCAGCCGGCTGCGGGTTACGGCCGCCGACGTGGCCACGGGTAGGGCGGTGCTGATCCGGCGTATCGGCGTGGTCCTCAGCCAGTTCGCCAGCGGGACCGGCGGCGGCCCGGCGGGATGCGGCGGAAGCGGGGCCGCGGTGCTCTCCTCCCTGCCGTCGTGGTTCGTGGCCCAGCAGAGCCGCAGCGAAGCGGACCAGGCGCTCCTGGATGCCCGGGCCGCCGGCGCAGGACTCTCGCCCGCGGCGCTTGCGGCGTACTACGGGTCCCACCGCGCCACCTTCGCCAAGGACTGCCTGGACATCATCGTGGTCAAGACCCGCACCGCAGCCGACGGCGTGGAGCGGGCGCTGAGCGGCGGGGCGAGCTTCGCCCAGGAGGCGGCGGCAACGTCGCTCACAAAGCAGAGCGCAGCCCGGGGCGGCGTGGCCGGGTGCGGGATGCTTGCCGGCAGCTTCCTGTCGGCGGCGGTGGCGAAGCTGGCAGCGGGGCAGACCTCGCCCCCCTTCAGCGGCCAGGGCGTCTACTGGGTGGTGAAACTGACCAGCCGCACCCCGACCTCCTTCGCCTCGGTGCGGACCAGCGTCGTCACAGCGATCATCGATGCGGGCCAGCCCGGTGCGGACCGCCGGCTGGCTGCTGCGCTCCGCCGGACCACGATCTCGGTGGACCCCCGCTACGGGACGGTGGCGCCGCACCGGGTGACACTTGTGCGGCCGCCGAGGAGCCCGCCCGCCACCGCGCTCCTGTCGCCCGCGGCCGTCCGGCCCCCCGCCACACCGGCCGGCGGCTGAGGTGACGGCGTCGATCACCGTCGTCGGCCTCGGACCGGCGGGCGACGTTCTCATGCCGGGCGCCGCCCGGGCCCTGCTCCTCGAGGCGGAGACGGCCTTCCTCCGGACGGCGCGCCATCCGGCCGCCGCCGCCCTGGCTGGGGTGCCCACCTTCGATCACCACTACGAGGGAGCCGGCAGCTTCGAGGAGGTCTACGAGCGCATCGTGGGCGACCTCGTCACCGCGGCCCAGGTGCTGGCGACGACGGGCAGGTCGGTCGTGTACGCAGTCCCGGGGTCGCCGTTGGTCGCCGAGCGGACGGTCGAGCTGCTGCGGGCCGACCCTCGGGTGGACGTCACCGTCGTTCCGGCGATGTCCTTTCTGGACCTGGTCTGGGCCCGGTTGGGTGTCGACCCCGTGGCCGCGGGGGCCCGGCTGGTGGACGGCACCCGGTTCGCCGAGCAGGCCGCCGGGCAGCGGGGGCCCCTGCTGGTCGCCCAGTGCTGGTCCCCGGCCGTGCTGTCCGAGGTGAAGCTGGCCATCGGAGACGCCATGGAGGACAGCGCCACCGCCACGGTGCTCCACCACCTGGGTCTCCCCGACGAGGTGGTCGTCACCGTGCCCTGGCACGCGCTCGACCGGGCGGTGGCCGCCGACCACCTCACGACCGTGTGGCTGCCGGCCAGCGGCCCGGCGGTGGCCGCCGAGATGGTGGCCCTGGACGAGCTGGTGCGCCGGCTGCGTGCCGACTGCCCCTGGGACCGGGACCAGACCCATACGTCACTGGCCCGCCACCTGCTCGAGGAGTCCTACGAGGTGCTCGAGGCCATCGAGTCCCTCACCCGGGCCCAAGCCACAGCGAACGCCCTGGCCGGGGCCGCCGCCGCCCTCGAGGAGGAACTGGGCGATCTGCTCTTCCTGGTCTGCATCCACGCAAGGTTGGCTGCGGAGGAGGGCTGGTTCACGCTGGCCGACGTGGCACGGGGCGTGCACGACAAGCTCGTGGCCCGCCATCCGCACGTCTTCGGGGACGTGATGGCGGGCGATGCCGCCACCGTGGTCTCCAACTGGGAGCTCATCAAGAAGCAGGAGAAGGGCCGCGACAGCGTGACCGACGGGATCCCCGCCGCCCTACCCGCGCTGGCGCTGGCGGCCACGTTGCAGCGCAAGGCGGCGGCCGCTGTGCCCGGGCTGGCGGACGCGCCGCTCGAGTCCGTGCGTGCCTCGGCTGCGGCCGGCGTGGCTGGCCTCCGGGCGCAGCTGGCGGGCGAGGAGCCGGCGGGCCCGTCCCGCTCCGACGCCGCGGGCGAGCTCCTGTGGGCGGTGACCGATCTCGTCCGGCGAGCCGGCGTGGAGCCCGAGGACGCCCTCAGGGCCGTCGCGCAACGGTTCCGGGCCCGCATCCTCGCCGACGAGCGCCGGTCTCCCTGAGTCCGGCGCGCCGGAGGGCGCCGCCCCGTCCCCGAAGCGACCAGGGGAAGCGGATAGCCTGGACCGGGCACTCCACGCCCCCGTACCCGCAGCACGCACGCAGGGAGCAGAGCGTTGACCGTCATCGAGTACGTCGTCGGTCGCCAGGTCTTGGACTCGCGGGGCAACCCAACGGTCGAGGCCGAGGTGGTGCTCGAGTCCGGGGCCCGCGGGCGCGCCATCGCGCCCTCGGGGGCGTCCACCGGGGCCCACGAGGCGGTCGAGCGGCGCGACGGGGGAGACGCCTACGGCGGAAAGGGCGTCGACGGCGCCGTGGCGGCGGTCAACGGGGAGATCGCCGAGGCGCTGGAGGGGGGGAACGGGCTGGACCAGCGGGCGGTCGACATGGCCATGATCGATCTGGACGGCACCCCGGACAAGAGCCGGCTGGGCGCCAACTCCATCGTCGCCACGTCGCTGGCGGTGGCCAAGGCGGTTGCCGCGCATCTCGAGGTCCCCCTCTACCGGGCCATCGGCGGTGCCAACGCCCACGTCCTGCCGGTGCCGATGCTCAACGTGATCAACGGCGGGGCCCACGCCCGCAACTCCATCGACTTCCAGGAGTACATGATCATGCCCGTGGGCGCGGCGTCCTTCGGGGAGGCACTGCGCTGGAGCGCCGAGACGTACCACGCGCTACGGGGCGTGCTGGCCGAGCGGGGCCTGGCCACCGGCGTCGGCGACGAGGGTGGCTTCGCCCCCGACCTCCCGGACAACGAGGCGCCTGTCGCCCTGCTGGTCGAGGCTATCGAGGCCGCCGGTCGCGCTCCGGGCGACGAGATCGCCATCGCGCTGGACCCGGCAACGACCGAGCTGTGGAAGGACGGCGCGTACGAGCTGGCTGGCGAGGGCCGCCGTCTGTCGCCATCGGAGCTGGTCGGTTACTGGGAGGACCTGGTGGCCCGCTACCCGATCGTCTCCCTCGAGGACGGCATGGCCGAGGAGGACTGGGACGGCTGGGCGGAGCTCACCGCCGCCCTGTCCCGGCGCGTCCAGCTCGTGGGCGACGACGTCTTCGTCACCAACCCGGCACTGATCTCCCGCGGCATACGCGCCGGGGTGGCCAACGCGGTCCTGGTCAAGGTGAACCAGATCGGCACGCTCAGCGAGACGCTGGACGCCGTGGAGCTCGCCAACCGCGCCGGCTACGGCGTGGTCGTCTCGCACCGGTCCGGAGAGACCGAGGACACCACCATCGCCGACCTGGCGGTGGCGGTGAACGCCGGCCAGATCAAGACCGGGGCGCCGTGCCGCTCCGACCGGGTGGCGAAGTACAACCAGCTCCTGCGGATCGAAGAGGACTTGGGCGAGTCGGCGTCCTTCCCGGGCGCCGAGGCCCTTGCCGGTGGGCGTCGTGGGCAAGGCTGACCCCCACCCGCGCCCGCGCCAAACCCGGACGGAGCGTCGTCGCCAGGCCCAGGCCCGCCGCAACCGGCTCATCCTGGTGATCGGGGTGGTGGCCTCCGTGGCCATCGTGGGCGCCTGGTTCCCGGTCACCGAGCTGCTGCACCAGCGCCAGCAGTTGGCTGCCGCCTCCACCCAGCTCCACCAGCTCAACGTCCAGAATCGGGTCCTGCACCACCAGGCCACGCAGCTCGAGACACCCGCCGCGGTGGGCCGCATTGCCCAGCAGCAGTACGACCTCGTCCTGCCGGGCGAGCAGGCCTACCAGGTGCTGCCGCCGTCGAGCAGCAACGGCGACGGCACCCTCACCACATCCCCTGCCGGCGCCCCCACCTCGGGCGCACCCGGCTCCAAGAGGTCGGGCACGACCGGAGCCGCCCGATCCCGCCCCGGGTCGGCGGCCGGGACCCCGGGCGCGGCGGGCTCCACCACCGGTTTCCTCGGGCGCATCGTCCAGGCGCTCCAGTTCTGGCGCTGAGCGCTTCCCGGTGGGTGCTGGGTTGAGCGCGGGCGACCTCGCCCAGGTCACCGAGCTGCTCGGTCGGGCACCCGAGGCGGCGGTGACCGTGGTCCTGCGGCGGCCGGACGGGGAGCCGTCCGTCATCGCCAACCCACCGTTTCTCCGGGACGGCACCCCCATGCCGACCCGGTTCTGGCTGGTGGACCGGGAGCTTCGTCCCGCCGTGGCACGCCTCGAGTCCGGAGGCGGGGTGCGGGCGGCGGAGCAGGCCGTGGACGGCGCGGCCCTCGCCGACGCCCACCGCCGCTATGCCGCCGAACGGGATGCGCTCGTCCCCATCGGCCACGCCGGCCCGCGGCCAACCGGCGGGGTGGGGGGGACCCGGTCGGGGGTGAAGTGCCTCCACGCACACCTGGCGTGGTGGCTCGCCGGCGGCGAGGACCCGGTGGGCGATTGGGTGGCCGGCCGGCTCGGGCTGGCCCGGCCCGGCCCGGGTCCGTGCACGCATCCTGCGCAGAGGTGCTAGGGATGAGGGGATGGTGACCAAACGGAGCCGTGCGCTGCCGCCGATGGAGTACCGGACGCTGACCGTGGTGGTGCCCGTCTACAACGAGCGGGTCACCGTGGCCGAGATCATCCGGCGGGTGCGGGCGGCACAGGTGCCGCTCGAGGTGGACGTGGTGGTGGTGGACGACGGCTCCAGCGACGGCACGGACCAGATCCTCAAGACGCTCGAGGACTCGACCGTGCGGGTCGTCGCCCACCCGGTCAACCGGGGGAAGGGAGCGGCGGTGCGCACCGGCATCGAGCGGGCCCGGGGCGACATCGTGCTCATCCAGGACGCGGACCTGGAGTACGACCCGGACGACTGGCCCGCGCTGCTCGAGCCCATCCTCAAGGGCAAGGCGCACGTCGTGTACGGCAGCCGGTTCACGGGTGCCCGCAAGAACATGCTGCTGAGCCACTGGATCGGCAACCGGTTCCTCTCCCTCGTGACCAACGTGCTCTACGCCTCCACGCTGTCGGACATGGAGACCTGTTACAAGGTGTTCGACCGCCGGGTGCTCGAGGGGATCACCATCGTGTCCAACCGGTTCGATTTCGAGCCGGAGATCACGGCCAAGGTCCTGCGCCGCGGCCACAGGATCTTTGAGGTGCCGATCTCCTACGCCGGCCGGGAGCCCGACGAGGGCAAGAAGATCACGTGGCGCGACGGGTTCGCGGCCCTGCGGGCGCTGGTCAAGTACCGCGTCACCAAGCTCTGACCAGCCCGTCTGGAAGGGCGCGCCGGCCGCGCCGATAGTGTCGGCGCCCATGACGGCGGTGGCGGCGGTCGACTGCGGCACCAATTCCACCCGACTGCTCGTCCGGGCCCCCGGGGGCGACCTGGCCCGCCTCATGCGGATCACCCGGCTCGGCCAGGGCGTGGACGCCACGCACCGCTTGGACGGCGACGCCATGGACCGGACGTTGGCTGTGCTGGCCGAGTACCGCCGCGTCATGGACGACCAGAACGTGAGGTCGGCCCGGATGGCGGCCACCTCGGCCGTGCGGGACGCGACCAACGGGGAGGAGTTCCTGGCCGCGGCGAGCGAGATCCTGGGCGTACGGGCCGAGCTCCTCTCCGGCGCCGAGGAGGGAGCTCTGGCCTTTGCCGGGGCCACCTCGGACGCGCCACCTGCCGGGGATGTGGTGGTGGTGGACATCGGCGGCGGCTCCACCGAGCTCATCGCCGGACGCGGCGGTGATGCGGCGCACGCGGGCGTGGTCTCGCTCGACGTGGGCTGTGTGCGCCTGAGCGAGCGGTTCTTCCGCCACGATCCGCCGGCACCCGACGAGCTGCGCGACGCCCGTCGGGAGATCGACGACGCGCTGGCATCGGCCGAGGCCGCGGTACCCCGGCTGACCGCATCGGGCCCGGGTCGCCGCCTCGTGGGGCTGGCCGGCACCGTGTCCACGTTGGCCATGCTGGAGCAGGGCCTGGCCCAGTACGACTGGGGCAGGGTCCACCACGCCGTGCTGCCACGGGACGCCGTGCACCGGTGGGCCGCCCTCCTGGCGGCCGAACCTGCGGCGGCCCGGAGCCGGCGCCCCGGCATGGTCCCGGGGCGCCAGGACGTCATCGTTGGCGGCGCGATCGTCCTCGCGGCGGTGATGGACCGCTGGGCGTTCGAGTCATGCCTGGTGTCCGAGCGGGACATCCTGGACGGGCTGGTGGCCAGCCTGAGCTGACGCGCCCGGTGGCCGGCAGCAACCTCCGGTCGGTGGCGCCGAGCCACCAACCCGCCAGCACCGCCAGCGCGCCCGCCGCCAGCGCCGCCAGCGCCACCTGCTCGTGCGGCGGCTCGAACGTGAACGTGATCCGCTGCCTCCCGGGCCCCACGCGCACCGACTGGAAGAGCGGGCCGCGGGGAGAGACGGCCACCGGCCGGCCGGCGACGGTTGCCGACCAGCCGGGCATGAAGAGCTGGTCCATCACCACCGTCGCCGGGCCGCGGCAGTCGGCGGTCACGCCGGTCGCGTCCGGTCGGGACAGGGTGCAGGGGCCGGTCACCGAGAAGGGCGGGGCGGGGTGGGGTAGCCGGTACACGTCGGCCACCGGGTCCGAGTACGCCAGGGTCAGCCCCATCGAGCGGGCCAGCGCCGGGGCGATGATCCCGGGCAGCGTGACCAGGGCGCTGACCCCGATCGCCTCGTAGAACCGCTCGTGGTCGGCCAGCTCTTGGACCGGACCGGGCCCCGAGGGGCTCTGCTGCGTGGCGCCGGTGAAGATCGTGGGCACCACATTGGGGTCCAGGTGCGTGAGGATGAACCGGGCGTAGCGCTTGGGGACGGGGACGTCGTTGATGCCCACCTGGCCGATGCCGAAATAGCTGCCGTAGTTCGGCTGGAAGGGTCCGATGGAGAAGATCCGGCCATGGCCGGCCGCGCTCCGGACCGCCTGGACGAGGCGCGTGTCGATCGAGGCCGACCTGGGGGCGGACAGCTGGGGCAGCACGAACATGGCCGCGGCGTCCACCACCATGCACCCCACCAGCAGGGCCACGCGGGCCCGGCCCCGCAGAGCGACGGCGGCGATCGCCACGACCCCCAGCATCCCGAGGCCCCACGCCACCGAGCCCCCGATCCATGTCCGGGCGTGGGGTGTGCCGCCGATGGACGAGACCACGCCCCGGCCGGCGCTCAGGGCTCCGAGCACGGCGGCGGCCGACAGGCATAGGGCGCCGAGCACGTACAACCGGGGCACGGCTCGGCGTCGCAGGTCGTCGATGGCCAGGGCGCCTAGCACGACGGCCGCCAGCTCGATCGATGGCGGCAGGTAGCGGTAGGCGGCAACCTGGCGCATGTCGGGCAGGAGGTCGAAGAGGCGCTGGAGGGGCGTGATCGCGTAGATGCGGCCCACCCCCACCACGATCCAGATCACCAGGGCGACGCGGAGCGGGCGCAGTCGCCGGCTCCAGCACCCGATCACGCACAGGAGCAGCAGGCTGGTCGTGAGGTAGCCGCCCACGTTCCCCCAGATCGCCTGGAGCGTCGGGTCCGAGGACCCGAACCCGAAGATCGGTCCGAACACGTAGGGCACCAGGAACGGGGCAAGGCCGGCGTGCGGGAGGGCGGCGGCGTCAAAGCCGCTGGCGTGGTCACCGAGATAGGCGCTGTGGAGGTAGTCCACGAAGGCCACCAGGATCGGCGCCGCCAGCGCCGCCCCCACTGCGACTCCGGCGGACAGCTTGCGGGCGTAGCAGCCCAGCGCGGCGCGTGGCAGCCCCCCCGCCCGGACCACGGCCCACGCGACGGTGAGCAGCCCGTCCAAGTATGCGGTCTCGGGGAACCCCGCGTAGAGCGACAGTGCCAGGGCCACTGCAATGAGGGCCCAGCGGTGAGCGGCGCCCGAGCCGGCCGCCGCCCGCGCCCGCTCGACGCCCAGGAGCAGCAGAGGCAGGAAGGCGACGGGGTTCACGGCGGCGTGCTGGAACCACGAGAAGGTGCCGTCGAGGGCGAAGGCTGCGCCGGCGCCCGCGGCGATCCAGCGGGACACCCCGAGCCGGAGCAGGAGCCGCCACGCCGCCAGCCCGGCCACCAGCTCGAGCACCATGTGGAACGGCAGCTGGCCGTTTGGAAGGGCCAGAAGGACCGTCAGGGGGAACAGCGCGGCGGATTGCATCTCGCCGGCCAACGGGGCACCCACGCCCTCGAAGGGATCCCACCAAGGCAGGTGCCCGTGGAGCAGGTCGAGCGCGGCCAGGTGGCCGAGGGACTGGGCCGTGAACCCGCTGTTCGGGTCGATGGTGTTCTCGCCGGCCAGCAGCCCGGCCTTGGTGACGGTCGCCAGATGGCTGACCGAGACCAGCGGATTGGGGTCGACCAGGCCCAGCACTGCCGCCAGGTTGGCGAGGACAACCACCCCCAGCACCAGTCCGAGGGGTCCCCAGGCGCCGCGGACTCCGGCCGCGGGGGTGCCCGGCCGTGTGGTGAGGGGCGCGGGTGTCGGGGGCGCCGGGGTCGGGGCCCCGCCCGTCGCACCGGAGGGCGGTGTTGACGTCCCACCCGGCGAGGGTTGCACGGGCGTGCAGGTTAGATCGCCTGCGCCGGTCGCCGGCGCCCTCCCGGCGCCGGCGCTTGGGGCCTTCCGACACCGGTGCCCGGGAGCCCTTTCGGTAGTCTCGATCGGATGGAACCAGCCCCGCCGGACGCAGCCGACGCACGGTCCGCCGAGCCGTCGCCCCCCTCGGCGGACGCAGTGGCCGAGCAGATCGTCCGCAGCCTGGCTCCCCGGTCGGTGTTCGACGCCGCATGCGGGCAAGGTGCCCTGGTGGCGGCCCTGTGGGCCCGGGGAGTGGAGGCGGCCGGGCGCGACGCCACACCGGGGGCCGTCGCCGCTGCGCCGGACGAGGTCCGCGCCAGTCTCCATGTGGGCGCCGGGACCGATCCCATCGAAGTCCCGGTGGACCTGGTGGTCAGCGTGGGCATGGTGGAGCGGCTGTCGCCGGCGGAGGCCGACGGGGCGATCAGCGCCATGGTCGCGGCCTGCGACCGGGTCCTCTTCGCACCCGGCCCGCCCGGCGCCGAGGGCCATCCGGGCCGCCAGACGGTCCGGCCCGTGGCCTACTGGCTGCGGCAGTTCGCCGTCCGGGGCTTCGCTCCCGTCCTCGCGCACGACGCCAGCTACGTCGGCCCCCACGGCGTGCTGCTGGCCCGGAGCGCGGCACCGGTCGCCGACGACATCGTGATCGGCGCAGCCGAGCTCCTGATGACCCGGGCCCGCCTCCACCGGGCCCTCGAGCGGTCCGGGGCGGCCGTCCCGGTGTCCCCGCCCGGGATCCGGGAGATCGAGCATCGCTTCACCCACCTGGTCCGGGAGCTCAACGCCTGGCAACAGGAGACCGAGCGGCTGCAGGCCGCGCTCGACGCCTTGCAGTCGACCCGGGTCCTGCGCTATTCCCGCCTGGCCCGCCACGCCTATGGCTCGGTGCGGCGCCACCTGGCGCCGCCGGGAACCCCAGCGGCGCCGGCTGCGCCCCCGGGGTGGGCGGGTGCGGGCTCCTACGACCGTTGGCTGGCCGAGTTCGACGCGATGACGGACGCCCGGGGCCGGGTGCTGGACGCCCGGCTGGAGGCGCTGGCGGACCAGCCCCTCGTCACGGTGGTGATGCCTGTCTACGACGCGCCGGAGCAGGCACTGCGCGACGCGATCGAGTCGGTGCTGGCGCAGCGGTACGCGAACTGGGAGCTGTGCGTGGTGGACGACTGCTCCACGGCCGCCTGGGTGCCCAAGGTGCTCGAGGAGTACGCCGCCCGCGACCCCCGTGTCCGTGCCGTGCGCCGCGAGCAGAACGGGCACATCTCGGCTGCCTCGAACACCGCGCTGGAGATGGCCCGGGGCGAGTGGGTGGTGCTGCTCGACCACGACGACGCGCTGGCCGAGCACGCGCTGGCCCTCTGCATCCTGGCGGTCCAGGACCGGCCGGATGCCGGGCTCGTCTACAGCGACGAGGACAAGATCGACGAGGGCGGCGCCCGCTCGGCGCCGTTCTTCAAGCCGGACTTCGACCCGCTACTGATCCTGGCCCAGAACTATGTGTGCCACCTGACGATGCTGCGACGCGAGCTGGCGGTCCGGATCGGCGGCTTCCGGGTCGGGTTCGAGGGGAGCCAGGACTGGGATCTCGTGCTCCGGGCCACCGAGCAGCTGCGCCCGGACCAGGTGGTCCACGTCCCCCACGTGCTCTACCACTGGCGCGTGCACCCGGGGTCCACGGCGGCGAGCCTGGTGGCGAAGCCCTACGCCGTGGAGGCCGGCCGGCGGGCCGTGGCCGACCACCTGGCCAGGCGGGGCGTGCGCGCCGAGGTGATCGTCAACGAGGCTACGGGTGTCGTGCGGGTCCGCTGGCCCCTGCCCGACCCCGTGCCCAAGGTCACCATCATCATCCCCACCCGGGACGGAAGGTACCTCGAGCAGTGCCTGGACAGCATCTTCACCACCACCGCCTACCCGGACTTCGAGGTGGTCGTCGTGGACAACGGCAGCGAGCGGGAGGAGACCGCGCAGGTCCTCCGGCGGTTCGGCGCAGCGCTGACGGTGGTTCGCGATGAGCGGCCGTTCAACTTCTCTGCCCTCAACAACGCCGCCGTCGCCGCCAGCCGCGGCTCGGTGCTGTGCCTGATGAACGACGACTGCGAGGTCACCGACTACGGCTGGCTCGAGGAGATGGTGTCCCAGCTCGCCCAGCCCGGGGTGGGGATCGTGGGGGCGAAGCTCCTCTACGGGGACGGCACCATCCAGCACGCTGGGGTCATCCTGGGCATCGGCGGTGTGGGCGGCCACACGCACCGCCTGCTCGAGCGCCTGGCGTCGGGGTACTTCGGCTACCTGCAGACGCCCCGGTCGCTGTCGGCCGTCACCGCTGCCTGCATGGTGGTCCGCCGGGAGACCTACGAGGATCTCGGGGGGCTGGACGAGACGAACCTGACGGTGGCCTTCAACGACGTGGACTTCTGCATCCGGGCCCGGGAAGCGGGCTGGCGCGTGGTGTGGACGCCGCACGCCGTGCTCACCCACCACGAGTCGGTCAGCCGCGGCTACGACGTCAACGTGCGGCCCGCCGGGTTCCACCAGGAGATCCGGTACATGGAACGACGGTGGGGGAACCTCCTGCGGACCGATCCGGCCTACAACCCCAACCTCACCCTTGAGGGGACCGACTACGGCCTGGCCTTCCCGCCCCGGACCCTGTGGTGGCAGGCCTAGCTGCTCCAGCCCGGCTCGGGGCTGCGGCTCGACAGCCCCGCGTTGTCGAGGGCCTCCGCCAGCCGGTGCACCAGCAGCACCGGCTCGCCGGTCCACCGGTCGAGCGCGGCCCCGGCCCGGCGGAGGCGGTCCGCGGTCGCCGGCTCATCCAGCGCCTCCACCGCGTCGAGCAACGCCGCCGTCCCGTCAACCCGCAGGGCGGCCCCGGCTTGAGCCAGCCCCTCGGCACCTGAGCCGACGGGCACCACGACCGGCACGCCGTAGCGGACGGATTCCACGCACTCCCGGCCGAACAGCGGGCCGGGTCCCAGGTCCACGGTGGCCCTGGCATGGGCGACGAGCCGCCACAGGTCCATCCGCGTGTGGACGCCGAAGCGCCGGAGGCAGGACCGTGACCGCCAGACGGATGCCATGCCGTTCTCCACGAGCACCGTATGTCGTCGGGGGTGGCGGGCCACCAGCCACGCCACCGGCTCGGGCGGCGTGGCTGGGTCCGACGCCGCCGGGGAGCGGTCGCTCAGGACGAGCAGGTAGTCGCCGACCGGGCCCAGCTCGAGATGCGGCCGCTCCGACGCCAAGACATGGACGGGGACCTGGAGCCCCACCGCAATGCGGCCGGCCACCGGTCCACTGGTGGGCAGCAGGTCCAGGCACGCCGCCATGCCGGCGAGCGTCCGGCCGCCGATCCCCAGCACCGGCGCTCTTGGAGCGATCGACGCTGCGAGCGTCACCGCGTGAGCGTCGTTGCCGTCCACCAGGACCGCCCGGTACGGCCCCTGCTCTCTCGGGGCGCCCTCCGGTGGCCACCGGCGGCCCGGCGGGGGGCGACCGATGCCCTGCGGGTCGAAGGCCCCGTCAGCCCGTCGCCCGGGGTCCCAAGGGCCGAACACGTCCACCGGGCCCAGCCGGGACGCCGCACCGGCGAGCACGCGGGCCGCGAACCCCGCCTCGGAGCCGGGCATGCCCCAGTCTGCGCTCAGCACCGCCACCCTCCGGGGCCCCACGCCGGGCGAGCCCGGCGAGCCGGTCACCCCGGTCCGCCCAGCGCCACCTGCACGCGCGCCAGGTCCTCGCTGACGGTGTCGACCACCTCCTGGACGAGGGCCTCGAGATCGACCACTCGGGCAGTGATCTCGTCGATCCGGTGAGCCAGCAGATCCACGGCCCGGATGAGGTCCCCGGTCACCGCCCGGTCGGCCTGCTGGACGCCGGCCGCCGCCGTGGCCACCTTGGCCCGCACCTTGGCCCGCACTCCCGGCACCCGCGGCGGATCCGGGGCCACCCGCGGGGCCGGGGGACCGGTAGCGGGCGATGCGGATGCCGCGGCGCCGTGTAGCTGGGCCCACCGGCGGTGAAGCGTGCCCACCTGCTCGGACTGTGCCAGTGGCGGCGGCAGCGGCGCGGGTGCAGCCGGGCGCGAGAGCAGTCGGGGGGGCGCCATGGGGGCGCCCGACGCAGGTCGCCCCTCCGCGGGCACCTCTCCCGCGGGCACCCCTCCCGCGGGCACCCCTCCCGCGGCCGCCCCTCTGCTCGATGTGGTCATGCCCACCTGCCTTCCTCGGGCCCTGCCAGTGCGGCAGAGAAGTCCGTCCGCGTGAGATTGCGGTTCAAGAACGGGTCGCCGGCAACGATGTCCTCGTGCCACCGCCCCACGAAGGCCACCGCGTTCTCCACGTTTCCCGACGTGCCCCGGCTGGGTGACTCGTGGTGGACCAGCTCCGCCGCGGGCTCGTACACGACGTGCAAACCCCGCCGCCTGGCTCGCAGGCAGTAGTCGATGTCGTTGAAGTCCAGTCCGAGGGACTCGTCGAACCCTTCGAGCCGCTCGAAGACGTCGCGCCGGGTGGCCAGGCACGCGCCCGTCACAGCGGCGACGTCCCGCGCCAGTACGGCCATTCCCAGGTAGCCGGGCCGGCCCGCGGGCAGGCCGGCAAGGACGTGTCCCGAGACGCCGCAGAGCCCGAGCACCACGCCGGCGTGCTGCACGGTCCCCTCCGGGTAGAGCAGGCGGGCGCCGGCCGCGCCCACCTCGGGTCGCACCGCTTGGGCAACGAGGGCTTCGAGCCATCCGGGCCGGCGCGCCTCCACGTCGTCGTTGAGGAACACGAGCACGTCGCCCCGCGCGCTGGCCGCGGCCGCGTTGTTGATGGCCGCCCAGTTGAACGGCTGCGGGTCTGACCGCACCGAGACGTCCGGCCTGGCCGCCAGGCGCTCCACCAACGTGAGGGTCTCGAGGTCCACCGATCCGTTGTCGACGAGGACCAGCTCCAGCGGCACCTCGCCTCTCGTCGCGCTGACCGAGTCCACGCAGGCTCGCAGGAACGTGGTGCTGTCCCGGAAGGGGACGATGGCAGAGACGAGGGGCCGGTCCTGGAGGCGCCGGCGAACCGACCAGGCGCCCGGCACTGGCCCCCGCTCCACCTCGGCCCGTACGCCCGCTCGGCCCAGGGCCGCCAGCACGGCCCCCGGCGTCCCGGGGCCCTCGCCGTCGGGAGCGTCCTCGCGGTGGCAGAGGACCTCGGCCACGTGGGCCACCCGCGTGGTGCGCTCGGTGATCCGCAGAAGAAGGTCGTGCTCCCAGTCGCCGTCGACCGGCCGGATGCCCCCGGCCGCCACGAGGGGCGCCACCCGCAGCGCGACGGGGCGGCCCGTGTACCGCCAGGACAGGAACAGCGTCGGCGACCAGTCGGGCTTGAGCCGCGGGTCGCGGGGGCGCCCGGCCGAGTCCAGGCGGTCCTCGTCGCCGTAGGCCACGTCGGCGCCCACCAGCGCCGAGGCCAGCAAGGCGAGGGCGTCCGGCGCCAGGGCATCCCCTGCGTCAAGGAAGGCGCACGCCGGCCGGTCGCTCTCCTCGAGGGCCGCAGCCAGGGCGGCGGCTGCGCCCGCCCCCGACGGCACCGTCCGCAAGGTGGCCCGGCCCTGGGGCAGCGTTGCCAGCTCGTCGTCCAGGACCGCCTCGGTGCTCGCGGCAACCGAGCCGACGACCGAGACCGAGAGGTGCCAGCGGTCCGTCGTCTGTGCGGCCATCGAGCGCAGCGTCCGGCGCAGGGCGTCGGGGCCGGGTCGATCGACCAGGAGCAGCACGGTCAGCTCGGGCCCCGGGAGTGCCGGGCCCGGCGCCGCCAGGCGGACCGCCTCCCGGGCCGCAGCCCACGAGCGGTAGGCCCCGAGGTCGGAGGCGGCGTCGGGGCGGAGGGGTCGGGGGGCCTGGGGAGCGTAGAGGACACGGGTTGTCGAAGTGCCGACTGCCGTTGAAGCCGGACCCGCCATAGCCGAAATCTAGACAGGACGGCGCGGCCCCGAGGCACGTCGGGCGCAGGTGGGGTGGGCTGGGGCTGGCGCGTTGGCGCCCCCGGCAGCAACCTGCCACGATGCCCCGATGGTGCGGGCCTGCCGCGGGAGCGACGCATGATGGCCCGGCCGGCCCCGGCCCCGCTCGAGCTCGCAGGCCGCCGGGTGGTCCTGCGCACCCTGGTCGAGACCGATTACGACGATTGGTACGAGGTGCGCGCCCGGTGCCGGGACTGGCTGGTGCCCTGGGAGCCCCGCCCCAAAGGCGCGCCGCTGCCGGCCGAGGACCGGGCCAGCTTCGCCGCCCGGTGCTCGCTGCGGGAGCGCGAGCGGCAGCTCGGAACCGGCTACGGGTTCGGCGTCCTGGTCGGTGGGCGGTTCGCCGGCGAGATCACCTTGTCCTCGATCCAGCGCGGACCCTTCCAGACGGGGCACATCGGCTACTGGGTGGACCGGGACCTGGCCGGTCGCGGGTACACCCCTGAGGCAGTCGTCGTCACCCTGGCCTTCGCCTTCGACACCATCTCCCTGCACCGGGTGGAGATCTCCATCATCCCGCGCAACCGCCCCAGCCTCCGGGTGGTGGACAAGCTCGGACTGCGGTCCGAGGGCATCGCCCGCAAGTACCTGGAGATCGACGGCAACTGGGAAGACCACGCCAAGTTCGCCATGACGTCCGAGGAGTGGCGCCATCGGCGGGACGAGCTGCTCGAGGCCTGGATCGAGTAACCGTCCCGGCGTGCGCGCCACCGCTCGCTAGCCTCCGCACATGCTGGCGCTTCACGCGCTGTGGTCGACGGCCGGGTCCGGAACGCTGCTGGTGTGGGCCGAGGACGGCGCCCGGGCGGAGACGCTGGCCGAGGACGGAAGGCGGCCGCGTCGCGCCCGGACCCGTCGCGGCTCCGAACCCGTCTCCCATCCGTTTGCCGCTGGCGTCGGCGCGGTGCAGGCGGTGGTGGCATCCGTCCTGCCGGCCCGGCGGCACGCCCGGACGGTCGGGGGCGGTGTGCCGGACTCCGTGGAGGTGCTGCTCCCCGGGCACCCGGCGCTTCCCGACTCCTCGCCGCAGCTGGTGGCCGTGCTGGCGGAGGGATCGCCCGGAGCAGGGCGCCTGGCGGGCCCCTGGCCGTTCGTCGTCCCGGCTGTCCGCCTCGCCCCGCCCGCGGCGGCGGAGCTCCTGCTGCGGGCGGCCGACCTGACCCCAGGCGAGGTACGCCTTGGAACATCGATGGTCGCCCTGGTCCGCCTTGGGGATCTGGCCCTCGAGATCGTGGCCGGCGGCCGTGTGCTGCCGGCCCTGGTGCTGGCCGACGGCGGCGCGGCCGAAGCCCGGTGGCAGCCCATCGGCCATCCAGAGGACACCGCCAGGCTGGGACAGCTGGCCGCCGCGTTGCCGGCCGCCGCCCGCTGCCTGGCCGAGCCTGCTCTGCCGGCCGCGCTGGCCTCGCATGCTCTGACGGTCCTGGTGGACGCGCACTGCCGCGCCGCGCTGATGCCTGACCGAGGCGTACACCACCGCGTGGGGCCCCACGCGCCGGTGATGGACCGGTGGGTTGCCGCGCTGGCCACCCCGGATGCCACGGTGACCGGCGAGCCGGCAGAGCTGGCCGCCTGCCGCCGCCTGCTGACGCAGTGGCGGGCGCCGGCTGACGCCGGCACGGGGTCCTGGCGGCTGTGCTTCCGTGTGCGGGAGCCTGGCTCGTCGGGGGTTGCCGCGGGCCCCGGCGGGGACGCCGCCGCGGACGGCCCCGGGGCCAGTTGCGACGCCACGTGGCACGTGGACCTCATGCTGCAATCCGTGGACGACCCCAGCCTGCTGGTCCACGCCGCAGCCGTCTGGCGGGCCGGGGAGTCGTTGCGCAAGGCGGCCCGCAGCATCCACGAGCCCCAGGAGGTGCTCCTCGCAGAGCTCGGGCGGGCCGAGCGCGTGTTCCCCGAGCTCGGCGCGTCCCTGGAGCAGCGCCGGCCCACCACCGTCGCCCTGGACGCCGGCGGTGCGCACCGGTTCCTGGCCGCGGTGGCCCCGGCACTGGAGGTCGCCGGCTTCGGAGTGCTGCTCCCTTCGTGGTGGCGCCGGCCCACCGGTCGCCTGGGTCTGCGGTTGCAGGCGTCGAGTGGGAGCCGGGCGGTCGCCGGGGGCCGCCTGTCGACCGACGGCCTGGCCGAGGTGGACTGGGAGGCTGCCCTCGGGGACCAGTCGCTCAGCCTCGAGGAGCTGACGCGTCTGGCCGACCTGAAAGCTCCCCTGGTGCGCGTCCGGGGCCAGTGGATGGAGCTGCGCCACGAGGATGTCGCCCAGCTGGTGGCGTTCTTGGACGAGGGCCGCCGCCGCAGGACCCGCATGTCGGTGGCCGACGTGCTGCGGACCGTGGCCGGGCTGGAGGTGCCGGTGCCGGGCGTCCCCGTCACCGGTGTGGACGCCGACGGGCTGCTGCAGGCGATGCTGGCAGGGGACTGGGAGGCGTCGTTGGAGCTGCGCGCCCAGCCGCCGGGCTTCACAGGCGAGCTGCGTCCGTACCAGCAGCGGGCGGTGGCCTGGATCGAGCTGCTCGAGCGGTCCGGGCTGGGCGCCTGCCTGGCCGACGACATGGGGCTGGGGAAGACGGCCACCGTTCTCGCCGTCCTCCAGTCCGAGCAGGCGGACGCCCGTGGCCGCCTGCTCCCGGTCGGGCGGCCCACGCCGGCGGGCACCGGCCGCCAGCCGCCCGGCCCAACGCTCATCGTCTGCCCCACCTCGGTGGTAGGGAACTGGCGGGCCGAGGCAGCTCGGTTCACGCCGGAGCTGTCCGTCGTCGTGCACCACGGGGCGAGCCGTCCCCGCGGTGAGGCGCTCGCCGCCCATGTTGCCGGGGCAGACCTGGTGGTCACCACCTACCCGCTGGTGGAGCGGGACCGGGCGGCGCTCGCCGCCCTGCCGTGGCGGCGCATCGTGCTGGACGAGGCGCAACAGGTGAAGAACCCCGGGGCCAAGCAGACGCGGGCGGTCCGGTCGATCCCCGCGGAGCGGCGGTTGGCGCTCACCGGGACCCCGGTGGAGAACCACCTGGGGGACCTCTGGTCGATCATGGAGATCCTCAACCCCGGTCTCTTGGGGTCCGAGCAGGCGTTCCGCGAGCGCTTCGCAGTCCCGATCGAGCGCTACGGGGCAGAGGACGCGGCAACACAGCTCCGCACGCTGACGCGCCCCTTCGTGCTTCGGCGCCTGAAGACCGACCGGTCGATCATCGACGACCTGCCGGACAAGCTGGAGACGACCGAGCACTGCATCCTCACCCGGGAGCAGGCCACCCTCTACCGGGCCGTGGTGGACGAGATGCTCGAGCGCATCGCCTCGTCCGAGGGCATCGAGCGCAAGGGTCTGATCCTGGCGACCATGCTCCGCTTGAAGCAGGTCTGCAACCATCCGGCCCAGTTCTTGGGCGACGGCTCGGCCATCGGGGGCCGCTCGGGCAAGTTGGAGCGGACGGTGGAGATCCTGGAGGCCGTGCGAGAATCCGGGGAGAGGGCCCTCGTCTTCACCCAGTTCGCCGAGATGGGGGCCATGCTCCAGCGGCACATCCAAGACCGCTTGGGCTGCCGGATCTCCTTCCTCCACGGCGGGGTGCCCCGCCCCCGGCGGGACGCCATGGTGGCCGAGCTGCAGTCACCGGATGGTGCGGTGCCCGTGATGGTGCTGTCGCTCAAGGCCGGGGGCACCGGGATCAACCTCACGGCGGCCAACCACGTCGTCCACTACGACCGGTGGTGGAACCCGGCGGTGGAGCAGCAGGCGACGGACCGGGCCTTCCGCATCGGGCAGCGGCGGGACGTCCACGTCCGCACGCTGGTGTGCGCCGGCACGGTGGAGCAGCGGATCGCGGACATGATCGAGTCGAAGCGGGCCCTGGCGCAGCGGGTCGTTGGGTCGGGCGAGGGGTGGCTGACCGGGCTGTCGACCGAGGAGCTTGCGGGGGTGCTGAGGTTGTCGGCAGAAGTTGCCGCGGCATGAGCCCGAAGCGCCGGCCGGCAGATCCCGGACCACCCCAGGATCCCTCGTCACCGGGCGCGCCCCCCGATGCGGTGGACCGTGCGACGACCCTGGACGAGCTGCGCGCCAGGATGGAGCAGGCCGGGCGTCCGCGTCCGCGTGCGCAGGGGAGGTCGGGCGGCCGCCGGGGTGGACCGCCGCCGGGGCAGTCCCCGGACTCCGCGACGGCGCTGGAGGAGCACACGACCGGCCCGTGGTGGGACGACCATCGGGGCCGGGCCATCCCGGTGGTGGACGGCATCGCGGCGTCCACCCGGCGCGGGCGGATCGGCACCACGTGGTGGTCCCAGCGTTTCCTGGCCGCGCTGGAGGCGGTGCAGGTTGGCGGCCGTATGCAACGGGGCCGCTCGTACGCCCGCAAGGGGCAGGTGGTGGCGTTGACAGTGGAGCCGGGGACGGTGTCGGCAGTCGTGCAGGGGAGCCGGGTAGAGCCGTACCGCGTCCGGCTCACCATGCCGGTGACCGCCGATGACGATTGGGACCGCATCATCGCCACGCTGGGTTCCAGCGCCCGCTACGCCGCGCAGCTGCTGGCCGGCGACCTCCCGCACGAGATGGAAGAGATTTTCGCCGAGACGGGCGCCTCGCTGTTCCCGGGTCCCCAGGCCCGTCTCGTGACGGCCTGCACCTGCCCGGACTTCGAGAACCCCTGCAAGCACATCGCCGCCGTCTGCTTCCTCCTGGCGGAGTCCTTCGACCGGGATCCCTTCGGAGTGCTCGAGTGGCGGGGGCGGGACCGGACCACGGTCGTGACCGAGCTCCGTCGCCTCCGCTCCGAGCCCGCCCCGCTCCCCGGGGATGCCGGGCAGGCCGACGTCGATGAGGCCGGTCCCGAGGACTCCGGAGCGGGGCAGGGTCCTGGGCAGGCGGCCGGCGCCGGCGGCACCCGGGACGGGCAGACAGGGGCGCTGGCCGCCGAAGGCTTCTGGGTCGCCGGCCCTGGGCTGCGCGGCGTGCACATCCACCCCCTTCCTTCGGCGGTGCCCGACGCCGTCCTCCGCCAGTTGCCCCGGGACGTGGCGACCGTGCGGGGACGGGACCTGGCCGACATCCTGTCGGGGGCCTACGACGCCTTTGCCGGTGCCGCCCCCCGCGGGTCCACCGGCTGAAGGCGGGAACGCGTCGGCCGAAGGCCACGTCGGACGTCGGCCGCCTCCTCATCTCCACCATCCGGGTCTCGCCGCATGCCCGGGTCAGCGTGAGCACGCTGGCCAACGGGTCCGTCCCGAGCGAGGCGGCCATGCGGCCCTGGTCGCGCCCCGGCCGTGGCGTGCCGGGCCAGGGCGACCGGCGATGGCGTCCATCAGGAGAATCACGCCACGGGTCGCCTGGTGGGCCATCAGGCGGTTCACCGTGACGGTTGCGAACGCCCGGACATCCGCCGCAGGATGGTGGCAGGGCTGCGCAACGTCCACGACGATCTGGCCGAGGTGCGGGCCGGCCTCGGGCGCGATGCCATGCCCGAGCGGCTGGAGGCGGCCCGGGCCACCGACACCGCAACAGGGCCCTCGCGGGCGCTGAGCATCCTGGCCAACGTGCCGGGCACCTTTGCCGGACGCAGGCTCGGCGTCCTGATCGGCGACGGCTTCGATGCTGCGCTGGTGGGGGCGCTGCGGTGGCGGTGGTGACCGGACCCGAGGGCGCTGCCGAGCTTGCTTCCCTTCCCGCGGCAAGGGACTTCGTGACCGACGCCTTCAACCACTGCAAGCTCATCGGGCACAGCACCCACACCCAGCCCCTGCTGGACGCCGTTGGTCTGGGATCCCTCCTGGACGGTGGCTTCGTGGATCTCCAGGAACGCGCCGCGGCCGGTGCGTTCGTGCAGCGATGCCGGGAGCTGCGGTACTGGGATCGCCCGCGGTCGGTCAGCCCCGCTTCGTCGCGTCAAAGGCCGGGCGGCCGGGTTACCGCGTGAGACCGCCGGAAGAACTCCTCCACGTCGTGCTCGCAGGTGTACCGCTCGCCGGCCGGGCCCGGGGACCGGCGGAGCCGGAGATGGCGGGCGAACGCCGCCACCGCGCCGGCGCTCGTATAGCGGTACGTGAAGCCGGTGTCTGAGAACCGAGTCGTGTCCATGCCGCGCCCGTAGCGCAGCAACGGGGCGAGCTCCGGCGGGAAGGCGAAGATTCCGGCACGGACCAGTGGCGCGATCGCCAGCTCCGGTCGAAGAGGTGGCAAGGGGAGCAGGCGGGATCCGCAGATTGCCGCCACCTCGCTCCAGGGGAGGCGCCCGGCGCCGCCAACGTTGAAGATGCCGCCCGCGCGGGACCGGAAGGCGAACTCCATCGCACGCACGACGTCGTGCTCGTGGACGAACTGGAGCATCGGGTCGAACCCGAAGATCGCAGGGGTCAACGGCCGCGACAGGTTGCGGCTGATCGAGGTCACGACGTCGTCTCCCAGGACGTTGGCGAACCGAAGGACCGTCACAACGGCGTGCGGGTGCTCGTCGGCGAAGTCGGCCACCAAGCCCTCTGCCTCGATCAGCGACCGTTCGACGTCGGTCTTGGCAGCCCGAGACCGGGCCGTCCCCTCATCGAACGTGGCGGGATCCTGGGCTGACGAGCCGTAGACGAGCCCGGAGGACTTGACGATGACCTGGCGGACGGTTCCGGACGCCTCCGCCGCCGCCAGGAGGTTCATCGTGCCGATGACGTTGGTCTCGTGTATCCGCTTGGCGGGGGCGAGCGAGGAGTCCACGAGGAGGAACGTGTGGACGATCGTGTCCACCGCGGTCGCCCGGGTGATGCGGCTCAGGATCGCGTACGCCTGGTCGGCCCGGACGAACTCGGCCCGTTCCAGGTGGACCGACGGGTCCTGCGTCCCGAGACCGATGATGACGTCGATCTCGGGGTCGCGCTCGAGCACCTGGATCGTCCGGCCGCCCCAGAAGGTGTCGGCGCCGGTCACCAGCACCCGGCGTCCCACGTCTACATCCCCGGGCCCGGTGGGATCATCCGAACCAGATGCTTCGCCGGTCGGCCAGCATGTCGGAGATGGCCCCCTGGAGGGTGCTCCGGATCCGCTCGGCCTCTTCCATCACCCGGCTCTTGGGGTACCGGTCCCGATCGGGCGGGACGTCGAACACGAACGGTTCGAGCACCCGGAGGCGGAATTTGGCGGGGAACGGAACGAACAAGCCGAGCGGTCCCATGAGCACCATGTTGGCGGTCACCGGGAAGTAGGGAAGCCCGAGCGCCCGGGCGATCCCCGGGGCCTGGCACAGCACCGGCATCGTCTCCTCCGATCCCACGATGGCGACGGGAATGACCGGGACCCCAGCCCGCATGGCGATCTCCACGAACCCTCCCCGGCCGAAGCGCTGGAGCTGGTACCGCTCGCGGTACGGCTTGGACGCGCCCTTCACCCCTTCGGGGAAGACCAGTGCCAACTGTCTTTGATCGTGAAGAAGGCGGTAGGCGTTGTCGGGCCGGGCCGGTACGCCGCCGGCCCTGCTCCACAGCGTCCCCACCACCGGCACCGTCCGGAAGAAGTAGTCGGCCAGGCCGTAGACGGGCCGGCCGAGCCGCTCCTCCACGCCATGCATCACGACCGGTGCGTCCGACGGGACGGCTCCGGCATGGTTGGCGACGAGCAGGGCACCTCCCGACGCCGGGATGCGCTCCATCCCCTCCCACTCGGCCCGGAACCACTTGGCGTAGACCGGCCGGTAGATGGCGCGGGCCAGCGAGCGGACCCGTTCGGAGCGTCCCCACTCGTCCACGTCCGACCGGCGGGGATCGTCGGGACCGGCTGCCAGATGCAGAGGGCGCAACGCGACGACCTCGGCCGGGTGCCGGGCACCCCTGACGCCTGCCGCCGTTCGGCGCGTGCTCACTGGGGGCAGCGTAGCGACGTTCCCCGCGGGCGGGCGAGTGCCCGGGGCCCTACTACGGCCGACCGGCTGCGATCAGACCTTCGGTGTACAGCGCGGCGTAGGACACGGTCGCCCCGGTGTAAGGGGCCTGGATGATGGTCTGGCTCCCGTACGGTCCCGAGCCGATGTACATGGCGACGTGGTCGACCGTTCCTGTGCCGTCGAGGTTGTAATAGAAGAGCAGGTCACCCGGCTGAAGCGCGGACAGGGACACGTGCGGCACTGTGGCGTACTGCTGTTCGGACGTCCGGGGGATGGAGACGCCCGCCTGCGCCCACGACCACTGCGTGAGGCCCGAGCAGTCGAAGCCGGAGCCGGGCGACTCGCCGCCCCACACGTAGGGCACGCCGATCTGGGACTCCGCAGCGGCCGCGGCGGTTGCGCCGGAACCCGAGCCAGAGCCGCTGAACCCGACCGAGGGCGCACCCGCGCTGCTGGCCGCCTGGTTGGCTGCGGTCGTCGCGGCCTGGGTTGTCCCGCCGAGCTCGCTCACGACCTGTGCGGCCTGGGCCGCCTGCTGCGCCGCGGCCTGCGCCGCGGCCTGCCGCGCCGCCGCCTGGGCCGCCGCCGCCGCGGCGGCCTCCTTCTGGGCCTTGGCCTGTGCCGCCGCCGCGAGCTCGGTGGCCAGCGCGCCCTTGACCGACGCCAGCGTGGCGTGGGCCTGCTGTGTGCTGGCGGCGTTCTTCTGCTGGAGTGTCTGGACTTTGGCCACGGCCTGCTGCGCCGCCTGCTCCTGTTGCTGCTGCCGCTGTTCGGTTGCTGACAGTTCCAACTGCGCCGACTCGAGGGAGTGCTGCGCTTGCGACAGGTTGCCGATGGCCGTCTGCGCGTACTGCTGGGTGACGACCGCTGTGTTGGCCGACGTGGAGAACAGCGAGGTGATCTGCGTGCCCTGCGCCCCCAGCACGTAGGCCTGGATGGCGGCCTTGCCCAGCACCTTCTTGTCCTTGGCGATGACGCGGCGGGTACGGGCGATCTGGGCGCCCGTCGAGGCCAACGCCGCGCGGGCGGATTGCAGCGTGGCCGCAGCCGCATCGTACTGCTGAGCAAGCAATGCGGACTGCTGCTGCTCTTGGGCTATGGTCTGCTCGATCTGTGTGAGCTGCTGCTGCGTGGTGCTGACCTTGGCCTGCGCTGTGCTTGTTGTGAATGATGTGGCGCCGGCAACAGATGCCCATGCTCCGACCGCCAGTGAGGCGGCAGCGGCGACGCCGAGGAGCCGCCCCAGCGCGCGGTGAGCCCGACAATTCACACCAGCCACAGTGGCAACACTAGCCCCAGCACCAACAGGTGCCAAGGCGGCCGATGTTGCGGTTCGGTGATCAGGTCGCCCGACCATCACCTCCCATGGTGGCCAACGGTGCCGGCACGATCGGGGATGGTCGGATCCCCACGTGCTGTCTCGTACCCCTGCCACCGGTAGGTTCCCGCACGTGTCGTGCGTGGTGACCGTTGACGGCGGAGCTGTCCGGGGGAGGATGGACGACGGCGTTCTGACGTTCCTCGGCGTCCCGTATGCCGCCGCGCCGACGGGGCCGCGCCGGTGGCGGCCGCCACTCCGGCCCGAGCCCTGGACCGGCGTACGCGACGCCACCCAACCCGGACCGCTGTCCCCCCAGGTCGCAGCGGGTCCCCAGATCCCCGGCGACCCGACGGCCCAGAGCGAGGACTGCCTGCACTTGAGCGTCTGGACCCCGGGCCTGGATGATCGCCGCCGGCCGGTGTTGGTCTGGCTGCACGGGGGCGGGTTCACCGCCGGCACGGCCGGCAACCTGCTCTACTGCGGCGAGGACCTGGCCCGTTCCGGGGACGTGGCCGTTGTGGCCGTCAACTACCGGCTGGGGGCGCTCGGGTTCCTGGCGCACCAGGCCCTTGGTGCACCCGGCGACGGACACTGGGCCAACTGGGGGCTTTTGGACCAGCTGGCGGCGCTCCGGTGGGTCCGGGACCACATCGGTGCGTTCGGCGGCGATCCTGGCAACGTGGCTCTGTTCGGTGAGTCGGCGGGCGGCATGGCGATCTCGGCGCTGCTGGCGGCCCCCGCGGCCCGGGGCCTGTTCCGCAGGGCGATCATCCAGAGCGGGCCGCCCTACGCCCACAGCGCACCCAGGGCTGCCGAGGCGGCCGAGGCGGTGGTCCGAGAGCTGGGCATGGCCCGGGTGGTGCGCGAGCGGCTCTTGGGCATACCGGCGGCCGAGCTCGTCCGAGCCGTCTCCGCCGTCCAGGGCAACCGCGCGCGACCAGGAGAGCTCCCCCTGCCGCTCTTGCCGGTGGTGGACGGGAACGTCCTCTCGGACGAACCGCGCCGGGCCGTCGCCCGTGGGGCTGCCGCGGGCGTAGAGCTGATCGTGGGCACCAACCGGGACGAAGTCACCTTCTTCGGCCTCGGAGACGGGGGGGCCCAGGGTCTTGACGAGTCCGGGCTCCGGCGGCGGATCCTCCGCATGGTCCCGGCGGTGCCGCCCGAGGAGGTCGTGTCGGCGTACCGCTCGGCGCGCGCCTCCCGCAGCGAACCCGTCACGCCGTGGGACGTGTGGGTGTCCTCCGCCAGCGACATCGTGTTCCGCTGGCCGTCGATGCAGCTGGCCGCCGCCCACGCTCCCCACGGCCCGGTCCGCATGTACCTGTTCACCTGGGAGACGCCGGTGCTGGGAGGCGTGCTGGGCGCCTGTCACGCGCTCGAGATCCCCTTCGTGCTCGGCACGTTGCGCATTCCGGCCGTCGCCGCGTTCAGTGGAGGCGGGCCACGGGCCGAGGCCCTCTCGGTCGAGATGCAGGGGGCCTGGGCGGCCTTCGCCCGGTCCGGCGACCCCTCGACCGACCGCATCGGGCGGTGGCCCCGCTGGGACCCTGACGACCGGTCGACCATGGTGTTCGGCCCGGTTTCGCGGGTGGAGCGCGCGCCGCGAAACGCGGAGCTGGCAGTCCTGGAGCGTCACGATCCGCTTCCCGTGCCCGGAGCCTGCGGCTGAGGGCGTGGGCCCCCACGCGCGGCACCCGCTGGGCGCGTTGTCCGCCGGAGCGCCATCGTGGTAGACCCGGTGACAGACGGTCTTGTCGGGGGCTTGCAGGAGGGACCAGCAGTTCGCGAGAGGAGTTGGTCCACGTGCATCCACCCCGAACCGCCGGCACGCCCGGGACGCCCGGGAGGGCGTCGCTCCCCGAGGACCTCAGGACTCTCTACGAAGCCAACCCGGCCCGTTTTGCCGGGACCCTGGCCCGCTCCAGCGAGGGTGTCGTACGGGCAACGGAGGCGCGGGCATCGGCGCTGAAGGGCCGGTCGCCGGGCAGGCCTGAGGTCCACGGTGCCGGCTCCGCGGTGGAGCGCCGCGGCGCGCCCGTGCCGGCAGCGGTCGGCCGCGTAGCCGGTTCGGTTCGGAGCAGGCGCCGCTCGCCCGCCGGGGGAGGGCGCACGCACATCGCCCCCGCCCCCGCCCCCGCCCCCGCCCCCGCCGCGCCCGGCAGGGTGGGTACGCCTCCCACCCCGGTGCCCTGGTTCTCCATCGACGTGACGGACCTCGGCACCGTTTACCTGGTGCGCTTGACGGGCGAGGTGGACCGCTCGGTCACCGGCGCTCCTCCGGGCGCGCAACCGCGTGACCGGCGCCGGCTACGGCTTCGTCATCCGCGGCGCATCGGGCATCGTGCGACGGGTGTTCGCGATCACCGGGTTCGGGAGCCTGCTCGACGCCTAGCGCCGCCGGGGTTCCGATCGGGTCCTCGAGGCGCCCGTGTCGCCCCCGTGTCGCCGCCGGCCGTCAACCGGGCGACCACGGTCCTTTTGACCGGGACGCTCTCGACGGAGACGTCCACGCTCACGTCGAATGTCTCCAGCGGCTCCAGGTGTTCGCACGGAAGGAACGAGCGGTAGGGATCGCCCACGAGGATCTCGCAGCCACACGCGGCCAGCATCGCCAGCCCGTCCAGCATGGCGGTGGCGATGTCCCGCGAGTAGAACACGTCCCCTGCGGTGACCAGCGTTCCGGGCGCAGCCGAGACGTCACGGACGTCCCCGTGGCGGGCGGCCACGTCCACGCCGTTGAGCCGGGCGTTCACCCGCGCCGCATGGACGGCGAGCTCGTCGGTGTCGTACGCCGTAACAGACGCCGCCCCGGCCAGGGCCGCGGCGATCGCCACCACGCCGGACCCGGTGGCCACGTCCACAACGGCACGGCCGACGACCAACGTGGGGTGGTCAAGCAGGTACCGAGCCAGGGCGAGGCCCCCGGGCCACGCCGACGCCCAGAACGGCGGTGCGAGCTCCCGCTGCGCCATCGCCTCCTCCGCCTGCTCCCAGAGCGCCATCGTGTCGGCTGCCACGCGGAGGCGGATCTCGGGCACGACGGGATGGGTTCGGGCGTGGGTGAGGGCGACGAGGAACGGCGGCGGCGGAGCCGGGTCCACAGCGGCAGGCTACCGACCGGCAGCCTGCCCTGCCGACCGTGAGCGCCCTGAGCAAAAAAGTGATATCATTTATTTGTCACGGTCGGTGCGCCTCCGGGAGGGATCATGAGCGAATCCGTCCAGCCACAGAGCGGTCCGGCGCCCCCGGCGCCCCCGGCGCCCCCGGCGCCCAGGGGCGTCGTAGCGAACGTCGCCATTCGCGAACGGAAGGCCTGGGCCATCAGCGGCTGGCTCGGCGTGGTGGTCATTGCCGCGTGCATCGTGGCCTCCGTCCTGCTGGCGCGCGGCTCGGTCAAGGGCTTCATCGTTTTGCCCATCGTGGTAGGCGTTGTGGTGCTGGCCTCGCTCACGATCGTCCAGCCCGGGGAAACTCGTGTGGTCCGCTTCTTCGGCCGTTACATCGGCACGCTCCGGCGGAACGGGCTCTCGTGGGTACCCCCGCTCTCCGACCGCCGCAACGTGAGCGTCCGCGTCCGCAACTTCGAGACCAACCATCTGAAGGTCAACGACGCGGATGGAAACCCGGTGGAGATCGCCGCCATCGTCGTGTGGCAGGTGGCCGACACCGCTCGGGCGCTGTACGCCGTGGACGACTACATGAATTTCGTGCGGGTCCAGGCCGAGTCGGCGCTGCGCCACGTGGCGACCACCCACCCCTACGACGATGCGCTCGGGGGCGGCACGTCGCTGCGGGGCTCCACCGACGTGGTGGCTGGGGAGCTCGCGGCCGAGATGGCGGAGCGGGTCGCCATCGCCGGGGTGGAGATCATGGAGGTGCGGATCAGCCACCTGGCGTACGCCGCGGAGATCGCCCAGGCGATGCTGCGCCGGCAGCAGGCGAACGCCGTGGTTGCCGCCCGCTCCCGCATCGTGGAGGGCGCCGTCGGCATGGTCGAGGATGCGCTTTCACGGCTTCGGGAGCGCGGCGTCGTGTCCTTGGACGAGGAGCGGGAGGCGACCATGGTGAGCAACCTGATGGTGGTCCTCTGCAGTGATCAGCCTGCCTCACCGGTCGTCAACACCGGCACGCTCTATTCGTGAGTCGTGAGGAACGCAAGCAGGTACTCCTTCGCATGGATCCGGCGGTCCACGACGCCCTCGCCCACTGGGCCGCCGACGAGTTCCGGAGTGTCAACGCCCACGTCGAGATGCTGCTCCGCCGGGCGCTCTCACAGGCGGGTCGCATGCCCAAGCGAGCGGGGCCGCTGCCCAAGCGGGGCCGCCCATCCGGAACCTGACGGGCCATCGCGCACACGAGCGGGGCTCAAGGCCCGCAGCGGGGTCCCGCCCTGCGCGCCCAGCCGACGGGGCGCCCACTCGCGGAGCCGCGCCGGCCACCGGGACGAGCGCGGATCAGATTGGCCTCGCGGCCAGAAGACGTTCCCGCCGTTCAACGGCCTGTGTTCCGTGTTGTGCGATCTTGAGATGCCGAAAGGCGAAACTGTCTGCCAAGGTGGACGGCGTGCCCGTCCGTCTACCCCCATCGAACATGGCAGTCCGGCAGGGTCCCAACGACCGGTAGCTTCAGGCGGCGACCGTAACGGCCAGCAGCTGGGGCGCCCCCACCTCCTCGGGGATGAGCCCTCCATCAGCCTGTAGCCCGGCGATGTGAACTTCAATGGCCTCGACGGCTCGCTCCTGGCACTCCTGCTTGAGCTGGGTGTGAGATCCCCGCCGACCTGCCAGCAGCAATCTGGCGTCACTTCTGCGGCAGGTACCCGGCTGCCCATCTGCTGTCCGGTTCATGGCCAGCTGCGGCTTGACAGGGCTCTCTCGGTCAGTAACTATGAGTGATAGATAACCTATCGATCATAGTTATGGAGCGCAAGTGTCGACAGCCGAGACCAACAACCAGGTTGATCGACGAAGGCGCCGTCGGGAAGCGAAGCTGGCGACGATCCTCGCCGAGGCGTGGACGCTGGCTCATCGTGACGGCCTCGCCGCCATCTCCCTGCGAGACCTCGGG